>CBHWEO010000026.1:0-32128 GCA_966112955.1 uncultured Duganella sp.
AAGCCGGCACGGTGATCACGGCCTCGGTGACTTCTTCACCCAGGTAGTCTTCCGCGGTCTTCTTCATCTTGCGCAGCACTTCCGCCGAGATTTGCGGCGGGGCCAGCTTCTTGTCGCGCACCTGGATCCAGGCGTCGCCGTTGTCGGCCTTGATGATCTCGTAAGGCATCAGGGAGATGTCCTTCTGCACTTCCTTTTCCGAGAACTTGCGGCCGATCAGGCGCTTCACTGCGAACAGGGTGTTCTTCGGGTTGGTGACGGCCTGGCGCTTGGCCGGCGCGCCCACCAGGATTTCGCCGTCGTCCTGGTACGCGATGATGGACGGGGTGGTACGCGCGCCTTCCGCGTTTTCGATGACTTTCGGCGTGCCATTTTCCATGATGGCGACGCAAGAGTTGGTGGTGCCCAGGTCAATGCCGATAATCTTGCCCATGATTTGTTCTTCCTTTAAATACTAGGTTTTGAATGTTTCTTATATGTGGAATTTATGTTGCTTTTCAAGTGATTACTTTGGCTGGGCAGCCGTCACGATGGCGGGACGCAGCAGGCGGTCCGCAATCATGTAACCCTTCTGCAGCACTGCGACAACAGTGTTCGCTTCCTGCTCGGCCGGCACCATGGCCACGGCCTGGTGCTTGTGCGGGTCGAGCTTTTCGCCGGCCGCCGGCATCACTTCCACCAGGCGGTTGCGTTCAAAGGCGGAATTCAGCTGTTTCAGCGTCATTTCGACGCCTTCCTTCAGCGATTCCAGGGTCGGATTTTCGACTTTGAGGGCCATTTCCAGGCTGTCTTTCACCGGAACCATGGCTTCCGCAAAGCTTTCCACCGCAAACTTGTGGGCTTTGGACACATCTTCCTGGGCGCGGCGGCGGATGTTTTCGCTTTCGGCCTTGGCGCGCATGAAGGCGTCATGCATCTCGGCCAGTTTCGCCTCGGTCGCAGCGAGCTGCGCTTCCAGGTCGGACATTGCTGGAGCTGCTTCGGCTGGAGCCGCCTGCGCTTCCGCCTGTTCCACTTCCGGGGTCTGGCTTGGCTGGTTTTCCTGGTCTTGCATCGAAAAGACTCCTACAAATCGTAATTATTTGACATCACATGCTTACTACACGGGCAAGAAATGGGGCTTACCCCTAACATTTCAAGGGGTATTCTGCCTCCCCGTGCAATGGCCCGGCGCACGCCGGTCGGGACTCTTGTTGTAACAGCAGAGTTACAACTTTTACAAAGCTCGGAGATACGTAAACCGGGGTTTTGACTAAGATGAATCTATGCGGCGCGTGGACGCCGCGTCCCTCGGAGCGCATCATGAAGCTGCCATTTATTACAGCATCGATCATCGCCTGGAGCTTTCTTGCCACAGCCGTGATCGTCTTCAGCGAACTCGTCCCCTAACCAGATATTTTAGCAGGTTAGCACTCCTCGCCGGCAAGTGCTAACAAAGGCTCACCTGCGCGGCTTGCGCATCGACGACATGGTCGGCCAGCCGATCATGTGCTGCTCGGCGATTTCGGTCAGGGCGGCAATCCAGGCGGGATGGCTGTTCAGGCAAGGGATGTAGTTGAATTCCTTGCCACCGTTGGACAGGAAGTCGTGCCGCACCTCCATTGCGATCTCTTCCAGGGTTTCCAGGCAATCGCTGGTGAAGCCCGGGCAGATCACGTCCAGCTTGCGCACCCCGTCTTTGGCCATCTGCGCCACGGTCGGCGCGGTGTAGGGTTGCAGCCACTCAGCCTTGCCGAAGCGGGACTGGAAAGTGACCAGGTATTGGCTGTCGTCCAGCCGCAGCTTGTGCGCCAGCAGGCGGGCGGTCTCCATGCATTCGCGCTGGTAGGTGTCGCCCAGGTCGATCGTGCGCTTGGGCACGCCGTGGAAGCTCATGACGAGCTTCTCGCCGCGGCCGTGGGTTTCCCAGTGAGCCAGCACGGTTTTCTTCAGCGCGTCAATGTAGCCGTCGTGGTCGTGGTAGTCGCGCACGAAGCGCAACTCGGGAATATTGCGCACCTTCTTGTAGTGGTCGAACACGGCGTCGTACACCGAGGCGGTGGTGGTGCCCGAGTATTGCGGGTAGGCCGGCAGGACCAGGATGCGGTCGTGGCCGTCCGCTTTCAGCTTGCCGAGCACTTCCGGCAGCGAGGGCGACCCGTAACGCATGGCCATCGCCACCGTGACGTCGTTGTGGCCGCGCTCGCCGAGCAGGCCGCGCAGCAGCTTGGCTTGCGCTTGCGTATGGAATTTCAGCGGCGAGCCTTCGCTGGTCCAAATCGACGCGTACTTCTGCGCCGACTGGCTGGAGCGGAAAGGCAGGATGATGCCATTCAGGATGAACCACCAGATGGCCTTCGGGATTTCCACCACGCGAGGGTCGGACAGGAATTCCTTCAGGTAGCGGCGCACGGCGCCGGGCGTCGGTTCGTCAGGCGTGCCGAGGTTGACCAGCACCACGGCGGATTTCGCCACGGTGCCTTGTGGGAGTTGGGGTTCTTTGGCGAAGGGCATCTTGGGTAATGTGTTGTTTTTGTGGGCGCGCCATTATAAACCGGTGGCGGCGGGCTCAGGATGCGCTGGACGGGCATCTATCCTAAGTGTAAAAGTGCTGACAGTCTAATCCGGTCTATTCGGGACCATTCGGGTCTAATTCGGACTAAAGTGCAAAGTCAGAAGTCTAAAGCAGTCCACGAATTTGAATGGCAAATCTAACGCGGTCCAATTTTTCGAAGCCAAAGTCTAAAGGGAACTATGTTCCAGTTCCTCGATCCAATGTTTAGACCATTTTCGAAAGGACTGAACCATGGCATACGAAGCAAAACAAGCGGTCTATCTCCCCCTGACCGATTTCCTTAACCTGGAGTTCTACCTGATGGATGCACGTCCTGGCGTCAAGCCAGACGCCTTCGTCGCGGAACTTGTAAATCGTTGGCTCGCAGTGGAAATGGAGCGGAACTCGCTACGAGAGCGCGGCCCTGCAATGCGCGGCTTTCAATGGAAGAATGTGTTCCTTCCCGAAGGCACTACGCTGCGAACGGGCTATCACGACTTGATCGAATTCGCCAAAGTGGTCGGCAGTCAGATCGTAGCCGAGGACGGCGCAAGACTGACACCATCGCAATTTGCAAACCGGCGCGCCACGGGACGTAATGCCTGGCGATTCGTTTGGTTGC
The DNA here is from genome assembly GCA_966112955.1 of uncultured Duganella sp. Taxonomy (GTDB): domain Bacteria; phylum Pseudomonadota; class Gammaproteobacteria; order Burkholderiales; family Burkholderiaceae_D; genus Rugamonas. Next base: position 3,156 of record CBHWEO010000026.1, read on the forward strand.
GTTTTCCGGGAAACGAATACTGGATTCGAGCAAGCACATGCAGATCGCAACATGACGAGCGGGAGTCCAGACAGTCTAAAACTTGAATTGGGCTATCTAATGTGGTCTAAGCCTGAACGGCCGATTGTCTAAATCGGTCTACAAGTTTCCTTGCGAGGCCGATTTCGGTCTAAAGTCCGGAACACTCCTGCAAATTTAGCCCCGATTAGACCGAGTCAGTGTGTTTTAGAGCGGATTAGACCGAGCGCGGAAAAAATACCCCAAACGCCCTGCCCCGACGTTTTTCATACGGGCCGCAACTGTTCGGCAAGGCTGCGCGTTTTGTCTGTGACTTCGGCGCCAGTGTGAAGAGTCGATTTGCGTTCGATCAGCATGATATGGCACTCTTCGGCGGCAACCGGATTGTGCCTGACGCCCTTGGGAACGACGAAAGCCTCACCTTCCTGAAGCACCACGGTCCGGTCTTCCATCTCAATGGTTAGTGAGCCCTTGAGGATATAAAAAAGCTCGTCCTCGTTATCATGGCTGTGCCAAGTGAGCGAGCCGAGGACCTTGGCGACCTTGACGTACGAATCGTCAAGTTCGGCCACCACACGCGGCGACCAGTGTTCGGAAAGGCCCGCTGCAACCTGCTTCGGAGAGACGACGTTGCTCATTCAATTACCTCAATTAAGGAAACGTTAGCCCGTTGCTGGCCGCGTCACCGCGTGGCGCTTCAGGAAGCCAGCAGTTCACGTGCGTGCTTGCGAGTGGTAGCAGTGATCTCCAGGCCGCCCAGCATGCGCGCCACTTCTTCGATGCGGGCCTTCTGGTCCAGCACTTCGATGCGCGAAGCGGTGCGGCCGTTGTCCGACGTTCCTTTCGCGACCTGGAAGTGCTGGTTGCCCTGGCTGGCGACCTGCGGCAAGTGCGTCACGCACAGCACCTGGCGCTCCTGCCCGAGGCGCTTGAGCAGGCGTCCCACCACTTCCGCCACGCCGCCGCCGATGCCGCTGTCGACTTCGTCGAAGATCAGCGTCGGCACGGTCGTCGCATGCGACGTGATGACGGAAATCGCCAGCGATATCCGCGCCAGTTCGCCGCCCGATGCCACCTTGGCCAGCGGCCGCGGTGCCACGCCGGCATGGCCTGCCACCAGGAACTCCACCTGCTCCACGCCATACGCGGATGGCTCGCACGGCCGTAGCGCAATCTCGAATCGCCCGCCCGACATGCTCAGCTCCTGCATACCCTGGGTAACCGCAGCGCCCAGCGCTTGCGCCGCCGCCGCGCGCGTAGCCGACAGTTCCGCCGCCACGGCGAAATAGGCCGCCTTCAGTTTTTCTTCCTGCTTGCGCAAGCCCTCGAGATCAGCCGCATCGGCCAGCTGCGCCAGCTTCTGCGACAGGCGCTCATGCTCTTCAGGCAGTTCGTCGGCCGGCACGCGGAACTTGCGCGAGGCCGAATGCAGCGCTTCCATGCGCGCATCCACTTCGCGCAAGCGCTCGGGGTCGAGCTCGACCCGGTCCATGTAGTTGTTCAGCGCGTACACCGATTCCTGCAGCTGGATGCGCGCCGACTCGAGCAGGTCGACCACCGGCTGCAACTCGGCATCCACCGACACCAGCTTGGCCAGCCGCGAGCCGATCGTAGTCACCTGCGACAGCACCGGATGCTCGTCCGCCTCCGACAGTACGCCCAGCGCTTCCTGCGCGCCCTCCAGCAAGCTGGCCGCATGCGACAGGCGCGAATGCTCGTTGCCGATTTCCGCCCACTCGCCTTTTTTCGGCGCCAGCTTGTCCAGCTCCGTCACCTGCCACTCCAGGCGCTCGCGCTCGAACTGCAGGTTGGCGGCGTTGGCTTCGTATTCCTCCAGCTGCTTCGACAGCGCGCGCCAGGCCCGGTAAGCCGCCGTCACGTCGCGCACATTGGCGCCGCACTGGTTGTCCAGCAGCTCGCGCTGCGAATCCATCTTCAGCAAGGACTGGTGCGCATGTTGGCCGTGGATGTCCACCAGCATGTCGCCCAGCTCGCGCAACTGTCCCGCCGTCGCCGCCACGCCATTGATGAAGGCTTTCGAGCGGCCGGCATTGTCGATCACGCGGCGCAGCAGCGCCCCGCCCTCTTCCACCGCGAATTCATTGGCCTCCAGCCAGGCTTGCGCCTGTTCCGTCACTGCGAAGTCGGCGGTGATGTCGGCCTTGGATGCGCCTTCGCGCACCATGCTGCCGTCGCCGCGGCCACCCAGCGCCAGCGTCAGCGCGTCAATCAGGATGGATTTGCCGGCGCCGGTTTCGCCGGTGAAGACTGTGAAGCCTGAGGAGAATTCCAGTTCAATCGAATCGACAATCACGAAGTCGCGGATGGACAGGGTTCGAAGCATCAGATTTTGCCGTCAGTAGATGGGTATTCGTTCCAGTGCAGCTTTTCGCGCAGGGTGTTGTAGTAGCTCCAGCCTTCCGGATGCAGGAAGGTGACCGTGTGCGGCGACAGGCGGATGTGGATCTGGTCGCCGTTCGCAATGCTGGCGAAGGTCTGCATGTCAAAGTTCACCGTGATGTCCTTGCCGCGCTTGATCTCGATCACGATCTCGCTGGAGTCGGGCAGCACGATCGGGCGGTTGGACAGCGCATGCGGCGCGATCGGCACCATGACGACGCCGCCCAGCGTCGGGTGCAGCAGCGGCCCGCCGGCCGACAGCGCATACGCCGTGGAGCCGGTGGGGGTGGAGATAATCAAGCCGTCCGAACGCTGGTTGTACATGAACTGGTTGTCGACGTCGACGCTCAGCTCCACCATGCCGGCGCCGGCGCCGCGCGACACCACCACGTCGTTGACGGCGGTGCCGAAGAAGATCGCCTTCCCTTCGCGCATGACGCGGCCTTCCAGCAGGGTGCGGCGCTCGGCCTTGTGGGTGCCACCCAGGATGCGGCCCAGCACGGGCAGCATGTCTTCCTGGCGGATGTCGGTCATGAAGCCGAGGCGGCCCTGGTTGATGCCGATCAGCGGCGTGTCGTAGGCGGCCAGCTGGCGCGCGATGCCCAGCATGGTGCCGTCGCCGCCCATCACCACCACGGCATCGGCGCGCTCGCCAATGCCCTGCACGCTCATGGACGGGATATCCGAAATGCCCAGGTGCTCCGCCGTGTCGGCTTCCAGCACGACGCTGAAGCCGCCCTGCTTGAGGAAGTCGAGGACAGCGCGCACCGGCTCCTCGATGCCGGTGGTGTTCGGCCGGACGACGAGGGCGATCGTGTTGTACATCGGGTGCGTAACGGGCATATCAAACTCGGTCAAATAGGTGGGGGTGGCAACACGCAGCAGAGTAACCCATAATGCTTGCTCATGCCATGCATTGCAACGCTGGCCGATACGCTCAAATACTGTACGTTTGCACAGTATATAACAAGGAGAACAAGAATGGCAAAAGCATTGGGCATTGGCGGGATCTTCTTCAAGTCCAAGGATCCCGAGGCCTTGATGTCCTGGTACCAGGCTTGCCTGGGCTTGCCGGGCGATGCCAAGGAATACGCCTCCTTCGCCCCGGCCACCATGCCCGCCAACGGCGCGACGGTGTTCAGCCCTTTCAAGAGCACCACGTCCTACTTCGCCCCGTCCAAGCGGGAATTCATGATCAATTTTGTGGTGGATGACCTGGACGGCGCGCTGAAACAGGTGGCCGACGGTGGCGGCACCCTCGTGGGGGACGTGCAGTCGTTCGACTATGGCCGCTTCGGCTGGTTCATCGACCCGGACGGGAACAAAGTGGAGCTGTGGCAGCCGACTGCTGCGGAGTAAGGAACTGGCCGGGCGCCAGCCGCACCACTTTGCGGCCAGCTTCCGTCACCAGCTGCACGATCCCGAATTTTTTCAGCCGGGCGAAGTCGCTTTCCACGGCGCTCGCGGGGCGCTGCTGCGTGGCCGCCAGCTCGGCGAATGTCTTGGCGCCCGACTGAAGCGCCATCAGCATATCCCAGCGTTCCGCATTAATCGTCTTCCGCAGCGCCTTGCGGCGGTTCGCTCTTATCTTGAATGAATACGGCATGGGCTGGCCGAGATCAATTGCCCGGGCGACCGCGCTTGACATTTGTGCCCTTTCGCTGAGAGCCGTGAACTCCTGGTCTGTGGTCCCGAAATTTGGCGCGTCATTCATTACATAGCCCCTTCCATAAAACGTATTGCGATTGTCCTCCATTCGCGATCGAATTTCTCTGAGATTTGTATCCAGGGCAAGTTCGGCTCGGGTGTGATCTTCCCCATGAAGTGGCGATGTGGACGACCGTGAGCGTTGTCATAGCCAAGTACACGGCCATTGTCACCAGCGAAAATCATAGGGTTCACGTACACGAACGAATAGCGCCAAAGTCTTCCAGAGCCCATCTCAATTTCAGCATACTCTTTTATCAGGCCACCGCCCATCGAGCGAGGAAGATGCAGAACTTTCGGATCATGGACAAGCAGCCTGGGCCGTGGTGGCTGCCGCTTCGAGAGTTTTGGCTTCAATGACATCATGGCGGAACCCATTCCTTTAACCAGTCCGAAGCCTAATGGTGCTAGCAATCTGCACCAGGCCTGCTGATCCATCTCAAAACGTGGCGCCCGCACTACTTTCCACGCGGCAATGTTGATGTACAATTGGGGCTACTGTTTGCCCTCCCTCCGCAGCACCATGGAATCCGTATCAGAAGCCCAGTTTGAGCTCGATCAAATGCGCCTCGAAGCCAAGCGGCAGTTGCTTGGAACGGTGGTGCTGGGCGTCATGGCCGGCGTGCTGGCGTTCGTCGGCCAGAGCGCCCTGGGCCAGGCGCGCCCGCTGCTGGAAGCGTCGTTCGGGACCTGGCAATCCATCTACACCTTCGTGCTATGGGCGCTGGCCATTGCGTGGCTAGTCGCGCTGGTGCAGCAGGCGCTTCACTACCAGACCATCAGCGAACGCTTCGAGGCCCAGCGCCGCCTGGACGCCGTCTACGCCGAGCGTGCCGCCAAAGCGCAGGCCGCGGAAGAGGAACGCCAGCGCCAGCAGGCCGAGACCGAAGCGCGCCAGCTGGCGGACCGCAACCGCCGCATCAACAAGAACGCCCGCAGCAACAAATTCGATTACTAGCGCGTGCCTGGGCTCTTGCGACGCTGGGGCTCGCTGACATGCAGGAACTTGGTGAAGATATCGCGCGGCGGCGCCACCGCTATGTTCTTCAGCACCTGACCCACGTTGCCGCGGTGGTAACCGCCGTGGGTAATCACGTGCATCAACATCTCTTCGCGCGACATCTGCCCCTTGTCGCCGTCGGTGAAGGTGAACTCCAGCCGGGCCGTCAGGTCGCCTTCGCTGAGTCCCGCAACATACGCCCGGTACCAGCCATCGGTTTCCGCTACGGCGCCGCGCAATTCCGCCAGCGTTGGCGTGGCCTTGGTATTGGTCGCCTCATAGCCGTGCGGTTCACCCAGCAAATGCGCCCGGAAAATGCGGTCGACGACGTAGATGTGGTTCAGGGTGCGGATTGCCGTGTGCAGGTCGGCTTCCGAGGTCACGGTTTCCAGCACGTCGAACAGCTCGGTGTTGGCCCATGCTTTGTAGTCGAACAGGGATTGGAGGACGGACAGGGACATGCGCGGATCCTTTCGGCTGAAAGGAAAAACATTATAGCGAGGAACCGGTCCTGGCGCAGACCCCGTGCTTTCCCCGCCGCCGCCAAGCTGTTACGCTCGATCCGATGAAGAACAATCCTGTGAAGCCTGCCTTGATTCTCCTGCCCGGCATGGACGGGACGGGCGACCTGTTCGCGCCATTTGTCGCCGCACTCGGAGACGAATTCGATGTGCGGGTCGTGCGCTATCCCGGCGGCCACTGCGGCGGCTACGACGAGCTGGAAGCAATCGCCCGGGCTGCGATTCCCGACGCCCGCCCTTATGTGCTGTCAGCGGCAGCGCGCACGCCTGGCTAAGCCGGCGGAGGACACGAGGCGACGTTCCTGAACACGCCTGGCTCCGACTCCTGCAGGCTCACTTCGGCGTACGCATCCATCAACAGGTACTAGCCCGAGCCGGTGGCGAAGTACCACCAGAAGAACAGCGACCGCGCCCGCCCTGCCGCCACGTGCGCCGCAACGCTAGCCTTGCCGCAGAAGCCGTGCGGCGGCGGCGTTGCGCGGCCGGCCAGGCGGTCCACCATCCGCGCCACGGCCGCCATCTGCCGTCCGCTCTTCACCGCATAGTCGGCGTCGGCATAGCCCCACCAATCCCAGCAGCCGTTCGGGTTCGACCGCGGCAGCCGCGTGCCTACATTCATGGCATTGGCCTGCGGGTAGAGCACGACGATCCGGTTGGTGTCGGCCCAGGCGTTATAGCCGGCGTGGCGCGCGAAGGTGTCGCCGAACTTGCCGCCCGGCCCCGAGGACAGTGGCCAGCCCGGGTACTGCTTGCATCCGTGGAAAACCACGTGCACCCGGCACCCGGCGTTCTGCGCGCAAAAGGCCGGCACATAGACCCAGCCGTTGGACGACATGCCATTGGCCGTGGGGTTGGCGATGAACTCGTCCTGTTCGAAGGACAGCAATTGCCCCGACAGGCTGCCGCTGCTCTTCGGATTCAGGCCGCCGTAGATCCACGTGAGCAGCTGGCCGGCGGCGTCGAAGCCGCAATTGTTGATGAACGGATCGCCGCGGAACGAGCAGGCATTGCCGAAGGAATCCGTCGGCATCGCGTGCTGGGCCGGCACGCCGGTTTCGAAAAAGATGTTCGCGGCGGGAATATAGTTGCGGTAATAGCTCTCGAGCGCCGCCATGACCGGCTTCGGGACCACGTCGTCGGCGCTGCCGGCGAACAGCCACACGCGGTCATCGGCCAGGTTGCCGGTCGGGTCGATGGCGCCCTGGGCGGCGCGCTGGCTGGTGGCCTGGACCAGGGCCGGCAGCGCTTGCGCCGCCTGGCCGGGCTCGCAGCTGGTCAGCCCGGTGCAGCTGCAGATGCTGGTGGCGATGTCTTGGCTGTCGCGCGCGCAGAAGTACGGTCCGCCGGCCACCACGCCGGCCCCTTTTACGAAGGAAGAATTGGCGACATGGAACTGCACCGCCATGTACGCGCCGGACGAGAGCCCCGATACGGAAGTCTCGTCGCGTTTGACGTTGAGGTTGGGGAGCGGCGCGGCGTGGACGTGCAGCACAGCCGCCGCGCCGAGCACAAGGAATGCCGTTGCACATCGCATGAAAGCCTCCATGGTCACATTGGTCAGTGAGGATCACATCTCCAACATAGACCATGGCGGCGGCCGGAAGTTCAATGCGCCGAAATAATCCCCAGCGCCATCACGGCCAGCACGGCCACCACCAGCGACGCCGCATGCATCAGCATCAGCAGCGCCCAGCGCCAGAAGGTGCCCCAGCGGCCCTTGCGGTAGACCCGCTGCATGGCCCACGGCAGGTAGCCGGTCACCCAGCAGAACGCCAGGAACTTGAGGAAGCCGTCCGGCAGGAACATGAACACGCCCAGCATGACGAAGGCGAAGGCATTGGTGTGCAGCGCAAACAGCATGTGTTCGCCGTACTTCTTGCCGGTGCCGAGGTAGAGCACCTTGAGCCAGAGCGCGAACACCGGCATCAGCAGGAAGATCGCGTACGGCGCGTACTTGTAGAAGCCCGCCTGCAGCACGGCGCTCTTCTCGTGGTCGTCCATGTTGTTGAAGCGGTCGAAGGCATGGAACATGCCGGGAGCCTGGCGCTGCATCACCTCTTCCAGCTTGTTGTCGATGATGGGCGGATGCTCCTTGGCCGGCTTGGCCTGCTGCTGCACGGCCGGCGGCACCGGGCGCGGGTCGACGGTCGCCACGCCGGCATCGGACAGCTTCAGCACCGCAAAGAAGATGATGCTCAGCGAGAGGTAGAGCCGCAACGGCTCCACGTAGCGCTTGCGGCGGCCGGCAATGTATTCGTTGGTCAGCAGGCCGGGGTGGAACAGCAGCCGCGTGATGGTGCCCCACAGCCGCCCTTCCAGCGCAACGTAGTGGCCAATGAATTCGTGCATGAATTCACTGAAGCTGGGGGCGTGCAGGCGGGTCTCCTGGCCGCACATATGGCAGTAATTGCCGGAAGTGGTGGCGCCGCAGTTGCGGCAATTGTGGTCGGTGGCGATATCCATATTGCAATGCTACCGGTGGAATTGCTTCCGTTCAAGCTGGCGACCGCCAGCGCGCGGCTTCGCTACCATGGGTCGAGGAGGATCACACCATGGAACCGAACAGCAAGGACCGCAAGGTCAATACGCAGGCGCCCGTGGACCGCAGCGGCGGCAAGCGCCTGCCGCACGAGCGCGACGAGTCGCCGCAGGGGGCATCCCAGCAGAAGGAGCGCAGCGTGATCCGGCAGGCGGCGGAGGACGTCGAACAGGGTCTGGTCGATACCGACCTGCGCGGCACGCCGGGCCTGCAAAAGCCGCGCGCCGGCAGCGAATCCAAGGCCGAGGCCAATCCCCTGCCCGGCACCAAGCGCGATTGAGGCCCACCATGCGGACCGTGACGCTTGCCTTCCTGGCCTGCCTGGCAGCCGGCGCGGCGCTGGCGCAAAGCTATCCCGTGGGCTGGGGCCCCAATCCCATGCTGCCGGAGCCGAACAAGAAACTGATCCCGACCTTGAACGTGGCCCCGGTCGAACGCTGGAAAGGCGACGACAAGCCGCTGCCCGCATCCGGCTTCGCCGTCAGCGCCTATGCGCGCGACCTCGACCACCCGCGCTGGCTGTACGTGCTGCCCAACGGCGACGTGCTGGTGGCCGAAACCGACGCCCCGCCCAAGCCGGAAGACGGCAAGGGCATCAAGGGCGCCATCATGAAGTTCGAAATGAAGAAGGCCGGTTCCGGCACACCCTCGGCCAACCGCATCACGCTGCTGCGCGACATCGACGAGGGCGGTCTGGCGAAAACGCGCGGCACCTTCCTCAAGGACCTGAACTCGCCGTTCGGCATGGTACTGGTCGACAAGGACCTGTACATCGCCAACACCGATGCGGTGGTGCGCTACCCCTACACGGAAGGCGCGACGTCGATCACGGCGGCCGGCATCAAGGTGCTGGACTTGCCGGCCGGCCCGCTGAACCACCACTGGACCAAGAACATCACGGCCAGCCCCGACGGCCGCTTCCTGTACATCACGGTGGGCTCGAACAGCAACGTCGGCGAGAACGGCATGGACAAGGAAGAAGGCCGCGCCGCGATCTGGGAATATGAACGCGCCACCGGCAAGTCGCGCCTCTACGCCACCGGCTTGCGCAATGCGAACGGCATGGCCTGGGAGCCGAAAACCAAGGCCCTGTGGACGGTGGTGAACGAGCGCGATGAGCTGGGCGACGACCTCGTGCCCGACTTCCTGGCCTCCGTCAAGGACGGCGCCTTCTACGGCTGGCCCTACAGCTATTACGGCCAGCGCGTCGACAACCGTGTCAAGCCGCCGCGCCCGGACCTGGTGCAGAAGGCGGTGATGCCGGATTACGCCCTGGGCGCGCACACCGCTTCGCTGGGCCTGGCGTTCTACGATGCGAAGCTGTTCCCGGCCAGCTGGCAGGGCGGCGCCTTCATCGGCCAGCACGGCTCGTGGAACCGCAAGCAGTTGAGCGGCTACAAGGTGGCGTTCGTGCCCTTCGCGGAAGGACGGCCGTCGGGACCGCCGGTGGACTTCCTGGCCGGTTTCCTCACGCGCGACGGCAAGGCCAAGGGCCGGCCGGTGGGCGTGGCGGTGGACAAGGTGGGCGCCCTGCTGGTGGCCGACGACGTGGGCAATACGGTATGGCGCGTGACGCCGGCAGCGCGCTGACAGCGCTGCTACAATGAGGCCATGCGTATCCTACACACAATGCTGCGGGTTGGTGACCTGCAGCGCTCCATCGACTTCTACACCAAGGTGCTGGGCATGAAACTCTTGCGCACCAGCGATAACCCCGAATACAAGTACACGCTGGCCTTCCTCGGCTACGGGCATAACCCGGAGCATGCGGAACTGGAGCTGACGTACAACTATGGGGTCGACAAATACGATATGGGCAATGCTTACGGCCATATCGCGATTTCGGCCGAGGACATCGTGTCGGCCTGCGAAGCGGTGCGCGCCAATGGCGGCAATGTGACGCGGGAACCGGGGCCGGTCAAAGGCGGCACGACTGTGATCGCCTTCGTCACCGACCCGGATGGCTACAAGATCGAGCTGATCGAGCGCAGCTTCGACGGCCAGGGAGGCGGGCTACGCTGAAGAGGTAAACCATAAAAACCGGAAAACCGGGGTCTGACCCTGAGGGTCGGACCCCGGTATTCCGGTTCTGCTGGTTTCGCCGTGCTTAGTGCTGCAACAAAGCGTTGATCGGCTCCAGATCCTCTTCCTTCAGCGAGCCGGCAGCCGACTTCAGGCGCAAGCCGTTCATGATGGTGTCATAACGCGCCTTCGACAGGTCCTTCTGCGTGGTGTACAGCTGGCGCTGCGCATTCAGCACGTCGATGTTGATACGCACGCCCACCTGGTAACCCAGCTTGTTCGATTCCAGCGCGGACTTGGACGACACTTCCGCCGCTTCCAGCGCCTTGACCTGGGCCAGGCCGTTGTTCACGCCGAGGAAAGCCTGGCGCGCGGTTTGCGCAGCCTGGCGGCGCGAGGCTTCCAGGTCGTTGCGGGCCTTGTCTTCCAGCGCGATCGATTCGCGCACCTTGCTGGTCACGGCAAAGCCGCTGAAGATCGGCACGTTCCAGCTCACGCCGATGGCGTTGTTCTTGTTGATGCCGCCGCCGATGCCGGTCGAAGTGGCGCGGGTCGAGTTGGCCACCAGGTCCAGGGTCGGCATGTGGCCGGCGCGCTGCTTGCTGATTTCGCGCTTGGCGATTTCCACATTCAGCTTGGCGCCCGTCACGCCGTAGTTCTGCTCTTCGGCTGCCGACACCCACGGTTCCAGCGTGGCCGGCTGCGGGCTGGCGATGGTCACGCCCGGACGCAGCGGCGCCAGCGCGCCCGGCGCCTGGCCGATGATCTGCTGCAGCGCGGTGCGCTTCACTTCCAGGTCGTTCTGCGCGGCGAATTCCTGCGCCACCACCAGGTCGTATGCCGCTTGCGCTTCATGCGTGTCGGTGATGGTCTGGGTGCCCACTTCGAAGTTGCGCTTGGCCGATGCCAGCTGCTCGGTGGTGGCCGCCTTCTGCGCCTGGGTCGCGGTCAGGTTGTCCTGCGCGGTCAGCACGTCGAAGTAGGCTTGCGCCACGCGCAGGATGACGTCCTGCTGCGCCTGCGCGAAGATCGCTTCGGAGGCGGCGGCCGACAGCTTGCCCTGCTGGTAGCTTTCCCAGTTGGCCCAGCGGAACAGCGGCTGGGTCAGTTGCAGCTGCACCTGGCCGTTGTAGTTTTCCTTGTCGACGAAACCGGTTTTGTTGAGCGACACCTCGCCGTCGTTCTTCATGTGCACGCCATTGGCGGAGACGGTTGGCAGCAGCAGTGCGCGCCCCTGGGTCGTGCGTTCCTGGCCGGCCGACAGTGCGGCGCGGGCGCTGGCGTAGGTGGCGTCGTTGGCGAGCGCCTGTTTGTACACCTGGACCAGGTCAGCCGCCTGTGCATTGAGCGAGAACAGGGCGCTGGCAACCAGCACGGCGAGAAGGGGTTTCTGCATTTGCATCTCCGTTGGAGTCGTCAAAAAGGGTTAGTTTTTGTGCCTAGTACTTCGGCATCGAGCTGTCTACCTGCACAGCCCAGGCGTGGATCCCGCCTGTCAGATTGCTTACCTTGCTGAAACCGTGATGCTCGAGGAAGGCCGCCACATTGAGGCTGCGCGCCCCGTGGTGGCAGATGCAGACGATTTCCGCATCCTCGTCGAGATCGTCGATGCGGGCCGGGATGGTCTGCATCGGCATCAGGGTCGAGCCTGCGATATGGCAGGTCTCGAACTCCCAGTTCTCGCGCACGTCCAGCAGGAACGGCTTGCCACGGCCCTCGTCATTCAGCCAGTCAGCCAGTTCCGGTGCGGTAATGTGCTGCATGCCGTTCCCTCAGAAAGTGAACGACGAAGGTTTCACCGCCAGGTCGAGCGGCTTGACATCGGTCTCAAACAGTTTGACGGTGTCGTAGCCGTGTTCGCCGGTGCGGGTGATGCGGTGCGCCGACATCACCGGCGATTCGCCGATGATGGCCACGATGCGCCCGCCCACCTTCACTTGCTGCAGCACTGCTTCCGGCAGTACCGGCAGCGAGCCGGAGAACACGATCACGTCGAACGGGGCGCCATTGGACCAGCCCTGGGCGCCATTGCCCAGTTCCACGGTCACATTGACGATGCCGTTCGCCGCCAGGTTCATTTCCGCCAGCGCCTTCAGTTCAGGCGCAATTTCCACGGCGGTCACGTGGCGTGCACGGTGGGCCAGCAGCGCGGCCAGGTAGCCGGTGCCCGCGCCGACCAGCAGCACGTTTTCATGTTTCTTGATTTGCGCATCCTGCACGATGCGCGCTTCCAGCTTCGGGGTCAGCATCTGCTCGCCACCCGGCAGCGGGATGAAAGTGTCGACAAAAGCCAGGTTCTTGTAGGCTTCTGGCACGAAATTCTCGCGTTTTACGACCAGCAACAGATCGAGGATGTCCGCATCCAGCACATCCCAAGGGCGGATTTGCTGTTCGATCATATTGAAACGGGCTTGTTCGATATTCATCTTTGTTGACTCTGTGAGGGATAAATAATCCGTCATTTTATCGTTTGTCTGGTCAGGTGGGCATATTAACGATTAAGACAACGGATCGCGGAAAATTGCGACAGTCTGCAGATTTGGGGGGGTGAACGACCGAAAACGGCACGTGGCGTCATTTCTGCGGCGCCAAGCCCCGCTGCAGCAGGTCGAGGAAGGTGTCCATGAAGGCGTCGGCGTCCACGCCCTCGTGGGTTTCGCAGGGGAAGAAGCTGTGCTTCCACATCATCAGCGTCATCACGGGGGCTACCAGCACATTGGTCATCATCACCGGGTCCACCGGGCGGAATTCGCCGCGCGCCACGCCGCGTTCGAGCACGCGGGTCAGCAGCGCGCTGCCCCGTTCGATGACTTCTTCGTTATAGAACTGCGCAAGTTCGGGGAAATTGCCGGATTCCGCCATCATCAGCTTGGCCAGGCCGGCTACCTTGGTGGCGCCGACCTGGGTCCACCAGGTGCGCAGCATCAGGCGCAGCAACTCGTCGCTGGGCATGTTTTCGGCGGCCGCGGCGTCGCTTTCGGCCTGGCCGATGGTCTGCACGATGGTGTCGCGCACCACGGCCTTGAACAGTTCCTGCTTGTTTTCGAAATACAGGTAGAGCGTGCCCTTGGAGACGCCGGCGGCACGGGCCACGTCTTCCAGGCGGGTGGCGGCAAATCCGCGATCGACGAACAGCTCCAGCGCGGCCGCCAGCAATTCCTGCGGACGCGCGTCCTTGCGCCGCTCCCAGCGGGGCTTGGTTTCAGTCGGGGTTTGCATGATAAATATTGCGATTAGGTAACTTACTCACGGGTCATTTATCTTAGTTGCCGCGCCCGGCCGCGTCAAGGCTGCCCGACGAAACCAATGGCACCGCGTCAGGTTTTGCATTACATTAGCCACAAAATGTTAGCGCAAACATTTTAAACATAACTAACATGGAGACTAACATGGCAAAGATCCCCGCGCGCCCCGCCCTTGCCTTCCTACTGGCGGCGGCCATGCCGTTCGCCGCCCACGCTGTCGACACGCGCACCGAGGCCGACGCCCTGGCGCGGAAGCTTGTTGCACAGATGACACTGGACGAAAAAGTCGAACAGCTGCTGAACGTGGCGCCCGCCCTGCCGCGCCTCGGCATCCCCGCCTATAACTGGTGGACCGAATCGCTGCATGGGGCAATGGGGCCGCTGCCCACCACCAATTTCCCCGAACCGATCGGCCTGGCCGCCACGTTCGACGCGCCGCTGCTGCGGCAGGTTGCCTCGGCCATCAGCGTCGAAGTGCGCGCCCTGCATACGCTGGGGCGCGAAACCGGCCACCTGGGCCGCATCGGCACCGGGCTCGATACCTGGTCGCCCAACATCAATATCTTCCGCGACCCGCGCTGGGGCCGGGGCCAGGAAACGTATGGCGAAGATCCTTACCTGACGGCGACGCTGGGTGTCGCCTTCATCCGCGGCATCCAGGGCAACAACCCCGACCTGCCCGACGTGGTTGCCACGCCCAAGCACTTCGCCGTGCACAGCGGGCCGGAGTCGACCCGCCACGTGGCGGACGTCGCCGTCTCGGCCCACGACCTGGAGGATACCTACCTGCCCGCCTTCCGCGCCGCCATCGTCGATGCCGGGGCCGGCTCCATCATGTGCGCCTACAACCGCGTCAATGGCCAGCCGGCTTGCGGCAGCGACCTGCTGATGAAACAGTACCTGCGCGGGGCGTGGGGCTTCAAGGGCTATGTGGTCTCCGATTGCGACGCGGTGACCGACATCTCGGAACAGCACAAGTACGCATCCGATCCCGCCGCTGCCGTGGCAGTCGCGCTGAAGGCCGGCACCGACAACGAGTGCAATACCAAAACCCTGGGCGACACGCCCGGACTGGCCAACCGCTACCGGGAAGCCTTACAGCGCGGCCTGATCGGCCAGGGCGACATCGACCAAGCCCTGGTGCGCCTGTTCTCGGCGCGCTACCGCAACGGCGACCTGGCCGGCCTGCCGCAGCGCGCCACCAACGCCATCCCGGTGAGCGCCATCGGCACGCCCGCGCACCAGGCACTGGCGCTGCAGGTCGCGACGCGCAGCATGGTGCTGCTGAAGAACGATGGCGTGCTGCCGCTCAAGGCCGGGCTGAAAGTGGCGGTGATCGGGCCGCTGGCCGACGCCACGCGGGTTTTGCGCGGCAATTATTCGTCGACCCAGTCGGCGCCGCCGGTATCGGTGGTGGAAGGCTTGCGGCGCGTGCTGCCGCAGGCGCAGGTCAGGCTGGTGCGCGCCGGCCCTTCGATCACCGATGGCGACCCGGTGCCGGCATCGGCCCTGCGCACGCCGGACGGCAAGCCGGGCTTGCGCGTCAAATACTTCAACCGCGAAGCCGGCAAGTACGGCAACAAGCCGGTACTCACCCGTACCGAACCGGGACTGGAAGCGCATGGGCTGGCATTCAAGGCCGTCGCCGATTACCACAAGGTGGTGTGGGAGGGCTACCTGGTGGCGCCGGAGACCGGCACCTACCGCCTGGGCGTCAGCGGCGTGACAGGCGCGCTGAAGGTCGGCGGCAAGCCGGCCGTCGCCGCGGCACGCACCTCGCAGTGGGGCGAACCGCTGCAACTGCACACCGTGCGGCTGGAACAGGGGCAGCGCTATCCCCTGCGCTTCGAGGCGGAAACCGGCAGCACCGGCGTACCCGGCCTGTTCTGGAAGCAGGTCTCCGGCGATCCCGATGCCGACCTCCAGCGCGGGACGTCCGATGCCGACGTGATCGTCGCCGTGGTCGGCCTGACCTCGGACCTGGAAGGCGAGGAAATGGCGATCAAGGTGGAGGGCTTCGAAGGCGGCGACAAGACGTCGCTCGACCTGCCGGCCGACCAGCGCCGCCTGCTGGAACGCGCGAAGGCACTCGGCAAGCCTCTGGTGGTGGTGCTAATGAACGGCAGCGCGCTTGACCTGTCGTGGGCGAAGGAGCACGCCGCCGCCATCCTGGAAGCCTGGTACCCCGGCCAGGCCGGCGGCCAGGCCGTGGCCGACGTGCTGACCGGGCGCGCCGATCCGGGCGGCCGTTTGCCGGTGACCTTCTACCGCAGCCTGGCCGACCTGCCGCCGTTCGACGACTACAGCATGCAGGGCCGCACCTACCGCTATTACCAGGGCACGCCGGTCTATCCATTCGGCGCCGGCCTCAGTTACACCAGCTTCCGCTACACGCCGCTGCAACTGACGCCAGTCGACGGCGCGGCCGAAAACGGCGTGGTCGTCAGCACCGAAGTCACCAACACCGGCAGCCGCGAGGGCGACGAGGTGGCCCAGCTCTACCTCGCGCCGCCCGCTTTCGAGGGTGCGCCACGCCTGGCCCTGCGCGGCTTCCAGCGCGTGACGCTGAAAGCGGGCGAGCGCCGCCAGCTCAGTTTCCGGCTGTCGCCGCGCGACCTCAGTTTCGTGACGCGCGACGGCAAGCGGCAACTGGTCCCGGGCCAGTACCGGCTCAGCGTGGGCTCGGGACAGCCGGCCGACGGCGTTGCAGGACAGGCGGCGCAACTGGTGCTGAACCGCACCGTGCCGCTGGAACCATAAGCCGCGCCAGTACAGGCTTGCAAGCAGACACCCACCACGCGCCTGCTGAGATTTAGCAACAAATGTTGTTGCATGGATGGGAAATGGAAAAAGGAGTGGCAAATCGGCGGCTGAAGGTATTTACTGATAAGTACGCGTCAAAGAACGTGTCTGGGAGAGTAAAAATGCATAACAAGACAACTTTGCAAGTCCTGGCCGCCGCCTCGGGACTTGGGGATGAGCGCATCCAGGAGCTGTGGGAAGGGGCGGACATGTACGCCCGCGCCCAGGCGGGCAATCCCGATTCGCCACGCTACCAGCAGGTACTGCACGAGCGCATGGTGGCGATGGTGGAACGCGAAGTGGCCAAGCGCCGGGAGGCGTCCGGCGAACCGTGGCTGCTGGCCGACGCCCACCTCGGGCAGATCGAAGTGTCGCTGGCCGACGCCCTGAAAGCCTTCGGCAGCCGGTCGCAGCACACCATGCATTAGCGCGGCGGGGCCGAGTTACAATACGGCAACATGAACCGCGCCCCGATCCCGTGCCGCCCCCGCTGCGGCGCCTGCTGCACGGCGCCCGCGATTGCCAGCCCGATCCCCGGCATGCCCGGTGGAAAGCCGGCGGGCGTGCCGTGCGTCCAGCTCGACGAGCAGCGGCGCTGCAAGCTGTATGGCCGGCCGGAGCGCCCGCAAGTGTGCCTGGACTTCGCCGCCGACGAGTCGGTGTGCGGCGAATCGCGCGAGCAGGCCATGCGCTGGCTGGGGTGGGGCCGCGCCAGCGGGTAAAATACCGCCCCATCATGGGTTTCCAATGCCGTCCCGCCTGCGGCGCCTGCTGCACGGCGCCCTCCATCACTTCCCCCATCCCCGGCATGCCGGATGGTAAGCCGGCCGGCGTGCGCTGCGTGCAGCTGGGCGAGGACCAGCGCTGCATGATCTTCGGCCGCCCCGAGCGGCCCGCCTTCTGCGCCGGGCTGCAGCCCTCGGCCGAGATGTGCGGCGAAACGCGCGAGCAGGCCATGTTCTGGCTCACCGCCCTGGAGAAAGCCACCGCGCCTTGATGGCAGGCTTTGGAAACGGTTCCATGCTAGACTGTTCACCCATGAACCAAGCCATCGACCACCGCCACCGCCTGTCCACCCGCCTCGCCTTCCTGACGGCGGGCCTTGCCATGTCCGCCTGGGCGCCGCTGGTGCCATATGCGAAGGAACGCCTGGCGCTGGCGGAAGGGCCGCTTGGCCTGCTGCTGCTTTGCCTGGGCGCCGGCTCGCTGCTGGCGATGCCGCTGACCGGCGCGCTAGCCGCCCGCTTCGGCTGCCGCAGCGTGGTGCTGTGGTCCGCCTTCGTAGCGTGCCTGGCGCTGCCCGGCCTGGCGCTGGCGCCGACGCCGCTGCTGCTTGGCGCGGCGCTGTTCATCTTCGGTGCCTCGCTGGGCACCATGGACGTGGCAATGAACGTGCAAGCCGTGCTGGTGGAAAAAGCCAGCGGCGGCGCGCTGATGTCCGGCTTCCACGGCATGTTCAGCCTGGGCGGCTTCGCCGGCGCCGGCAGTATGGCCCTGCTGCTCTGGCTGGGCAGCGGCCCGCTGGGCGCCTGCCTGGTCATCGTCGCCCTGGTGGCGTTGCTGCTGTGGCGCGCCGCGCCCGATCTGCTGCACGAGCCGGAAGCGCGCGACGGCGGCGGCCCCACCTTCGTCATGCCGCACGGCGCCGTAATCTTCATCGGCGCCCTGTGCTTCATCGTATTCCTGGCCGAAGGCGCCATGCTGGACTGGAGCGCCGTCTTCCTGACCGCCGAACGGGGGCTGGAGGAAGGCCGCGCCGGCCTCGGTTACGCCGCCTTCGCCGTCGCCATGACCTGCGGCCGCCTGACCGGCGACCGCGTGGTGGGCCGCTTCGGCGGGCGCCGCGTGCTGCTGGCGGGCGGCTTGTGCGCCGCGCTCGGCTTCTTCACCGTGGTGGCCTCGCCGACGCCGGCCCTGGCCCTGGCCGGCTTCGTGCTGATCGGCCTGGGCGCCTCGAATATCGTGCCGATCCTGTTCACCGCCGCCGGCAACCAGCGCGCCATGCCGGCCAGCCTGGCCATCGCCGCCATCACCACCATCGGCTACGCCGGCATCCTGGCCGGCCCGGCCCTGATCGGCTTCGTGGCCCACCTTTCCAGCCTGACCCTGGCCTTTGCCGCCCTGGGCGGCGCCCTGTTGCTGGTGGCCGCCAGCAGCCGCCTGGTGCGGGTCCACTCCTGACGCAGCGCAAACCGCGCCCCCGCCGCCAGCGCTAATCTGCTGTTTAGGTGCGTCGGTGGCGGCGCTCATGGTAAGCTTCGTGCCCGCGCAGCATCCCGCCCGCGTTCTCCCACCGACACACTTAACAAAATCACAATGGACATCGTACTCGCGCTGAAGGCTCTGATCATGGGTCTGGTCGAAGGTTTTACCGAATTCCTGCCGATTTCCTCCACCGGCCACCTGGTGCTGGCGGGCAGCCTGTTGAATTTCACCGGCGACAAGGCCAAAGTGTTTGAGATCGCCATCCAGGGCGGGGCCATGATTGCCGTGATCTGGGAGTACCACAAAAAGATCGGCGAAGTCCTGCTCGGCATGTTCCGCGACGAGCGCGCGCGCCGCCTGGCAATCAACGTGGTCGTCGCCTTCATCCCGGCCGCCGTGCTGGGCGTGCTGTTCATCAAGAAGATCAAGGCGGTCCTGTTTGCGCCGGTGCCGGTGGCCCTGTCCTTCATCATTGGCGGCCTGATCATCCTGTGGGTCGAGCGCAGCGCGAAAAACAATCCAGTGGCCGTGCGCGTGCAGTCGGTGGACGACCTGACCACCCTGGACGCGCTGAAAGTCGGCATTGCCCAGGTGTTCTCGCTGATCCCGGGCACCAGCCGTTCCGGCGCTACCATTATTGGCGGCATGATGTTCGGCCTGTCGCGCAAAGTGGCCACCGAGTTCTCGTTCTTCCTGGCGATCCCGACCCTGCTGGCGGCGACCTTCTACTCCTTGTGGAAGGAGCGCGCCCTGCTGTCGGCAGCCGACGTTCCACTGTTCAGTGTGGGCGCCGTGGTGGCCTTCGTCTCGGCCTTCGCCTGCATCCGCTGGCTGCTGCGCTACATCAGCACCCACACCTTCACCATCTTCGCCTGGTACCGCATCGCTTTCGGCATCGTGGTGATCGCCTCCGCCTACTCCGGCCTGGTCGTCTGGGCTGACTGAGAAGATGCCCGACCAGGACACAAGCGCGCGCGCCCTGCACCTGCTCCAGACCGTCTTCGGCTACCCAGCCTTCCGCGGCCAGCAGGCGGAGATTGTCGAGCATGTCGGCAATGGCGGCGATGCCCTGGTGCTGATGCCGACCGGCGGCGGCAAGTCGCTGTGCTACCAGATCCCGGCCATGCTGCGCGAGGGCGTGGGCGTGGTGGTGTCGCCCCTGATCGCGCTGATGCAGGACCAGGTCGATGCGCTGGCCGAAGTGGGCGTGCGCGCGGCCTTCCTGAACTCCACCCAGTCCTACGAAGAGGCGGCGCGCATCGAACGCCTGGTGCGCACCAGCCAGATCGACCTGCTGTACGTGGCGCCGGAACGGCTGCTGACGCAGCGCTGCTTCGACCTGCTGCAGGATTCGCAGATCGCCCTGTTCGCCATCGACGAGGCGCATTGCGTGTCGCAGTGGGGCCACGACTTCCGCCCCGAGTACATCCGCCTGTCGGTGCTGCACGAGCACTTCCCGAACGTGCCGCGCATCGCCCTGACCGCGACCGCCGACCAGCTGACGCGCGACGAGATCGTGCACCGCCTGGCGCTGGATAACGCGGCGCAATTCGTGTCGTCGTTCGACCGCCCCAACATCCGCTACCAGATCGTCGAAAAGACCAATGGCCGCAAGCAGCTGCTGGACTTCATCACCGCCGAGCACGCGGGCGATTCCGGCATCGTCTACTGCCTGTCGCGCAAGAAGGTGGAAGAGACGGCCGAATTCCTGAACGAGCATGGCGTGCGCGCCCTGGCCTACCACGCCGGCATGGAGCACGCGGTGCGCGCCGACAACCAGGCGCGATTCCTGCGCGAAGACAATATCGTCATGGTGGCCACCATCGCCTTCGGCATGGGCATCGACAAGCCGGACGTGCGCTTCGTGTGCCACCTGGACCTGCCCAAGTCGATCGAGGGCTACTACCAGGAGACCGGGCGCGCCGGCCGCGACGGCATGCCGGCCAGCGCCTGGATGTCCTACGGCCTGCAGGACGTGGTGCTGCAGCGGCGCATGATCGACGAGTCGGAAGCGGACGAAAACTTCAAGCGCGTGCTGTCGGCCAAGCTCGATTCGATGCTGGGCCTGTGCGAAACCCTGAGCTGCCGCCGCGTGCGCCTGCTGGAATACTTCGGCGAGCCGGCCACGCCCTGCGGCAATTGCGATACCTGCCTGATCCCGCCGGTCTCCTTCGACGGCACGGTACCGGTGCAAAAGCTGCTGTCGGCCATCTACCGCTGCGACCAGCGCTTTGCCGCCGGCCACGTGATCGACGTGCTGCGCGGCGTCGGCTCGGAGCGCATCCTGACCTGGCATCACGACAAGCTGTCGGTGTACGGCATCGGGGCCGACCGCAGCGAGCAGGAATGGCGCGCCATCCTGCGCCAGGTGATCGCGCTGGGCCTGGTGACAGTCGACCACGAGCAATTCAGCTCCCTCAAGCTGACAGACGCCGCGCGCCCGGTACTGAAAGGCGGCCAGAAAGTGCAGCTGCGCCAGTACCAGAAGCCGGTCAAGCAGAAGCGCAGCGCGGGGCCGAAAGGCTATACCGAGACCGACCTCGATGGCGACGAGCAGCGCATCTTCGACCGCCTGCGTTCCTGGCGCATGGGCGCGGCGCGCGAGCACAACGTGCCGGCCTATGTGATCTTCAACGACGCCACGCTGCGCGAGATCGCCAAGGTGCGCCCGGCCTCGCTGGGCGAGCTGCGCGGCGTGTCCGGCGTGGGCGAGAAGAAGCTGCTGTCCTACGGCGACGATATCGTCAGGCTGATCGCCGACCTGGCCTGAGGCGCAGGCCGCCCAGCAGCGCCAGCCCTGCCAGCAGCAGCGCGCCCTGCGCCGGTTCCGGCACCGGCGACAGTAGGAACGTCGCACTGGCCTGCCATTCGTTCGTTCCCCTGGCGAGTACCTGGCCACCGGCGTTGATGTCCCACGCGCTGCGCAGGAACCAGCCGGCATACTGTTCTTCATTCCAGAGGTGGTCCATCACATAGGGCTGGCCGTGGTACCACAGCATGGCGCGCAAGTATTCGCTCTCGCCCACCGCGCTGCCCTCGTCGTTAATGGCGAAAGCGTAGGAGTCCCATAAATCCTGCTGCTGCCACTTGCCGTCCTGCCATGAGAGAGTGAATGCCCGGCCGTTATCCTGGAAGCCGGCCAGCTGCCCCTGCCCATTCAACGCCCTGATGTTGTAATCGTAAGCAAACTGGTACTGGCCGAAGGTGCCGTCCTGCCACGTCCGGGCGCCCAGTTCATCGGTGCGCCCGCCGACCACGAGGCCCGTATTGCTGATCATGCGGGGACGGTAGGCGTCGAACAGCTGCGGCGCGCTGCCGTCGCCCCACTGGATGATGCCCATGGTCCCCGTTCCGGGAAAGGCAGTGCTATAGCCCACAATGTCGCCGCGATCGTTGATGCCTGCGGCGATCATGCCCGGCGCGGCGAACGGTACCAGCTCCATCGCTCCGCCGCTGCGCCACATGACCGCCTGCGTCTGCGGCAATCCGGCCACGCTGGCGTTGCCGATGATCGTCCCCTGGTTATTGAATCCGGTAATGGTCAGCTGGCTGACGACACCGGGCAAGTGCACGATCGAGCCATCCGGATTCCAGATGACCGGCTTGCCGTCCTGGCCGAGGCCCGCCACCTGGCCGGCGTCATTCAGGAACTGCGGCGTGAACTGGCCATCGAACCTGGTGGCGCGATAGGCCGGCGCATCCTGCGCATAAGCGCCGCAGGCGAGCAGCGCCAGCAGCGATGACAGGGACAGCCGGGACAGCAGCCTGC
This sequence comes from uncultured Duganella sp., assembly GCA_966112955.1. GTDB lineage: Bacteria > Pseudomonadota > Gammaproteobacteria > Burkholderiales > Burkholderiaceae_D > Rugamonas. Next base: position 25,384 of record CBHWEO010000026.1, read on the forward strand.
GCTGCGCGAGCCGCCTGACGGCCAACACCATCAGGCCGGCCAGCAGGAGCATGGCACCCTGTGGTTCCGGCACCGGCGACAACAGGAACGTCCCCGATTCTCCAAAGCGACCGACGCCTTGGGCGAGAATCGCGCCACCATTGTTGATGTCCCAGGCGTTGACCAGGGACCAGCCCGAATATTGCGCGTCGTGCCACAGGTGGTCCAGGTCGTAGGTCCGGCCTTCGGTCCACACCATGGCACGCAAATCGAGCTCGGTCTCGCCGATGACGGTGCCGGCATCGTTGATGTCGTGGCCGAACCCGGACCATAGTTCCTGCAGGTCCGGCTGGCCCGCTTGCCCACTGAGCGAAAAGGCATGGTAATTGCCGCCGTTGCCTGTCATCGTTCCTTCGTTATTGAGCGCACGGATGAACAGGTCCCCGGCGAACGGGGTTTCGCCAAATACGCCATCCTGCCAGCTACGGGTGCCCCATTCGCCGCTGCGCCGGCCGAGCACCAGCCCGCGATCATTGATCAACTGCGGCCGGTAGTCGTCGAACAGCTGCGGCGCCGTGCCGTCGCCCCACTGGATGAAGCCGACTTCCCCCGAGCCCGTCCCGGACGCGCCGGCCATGTAGCCGATGATGTCGCCGCGGTTGTTGATGCCCGACGCGAAACCCGCCAGGCCCTGGAACGGCAAGCGCTCCACAGCCTGGCCGCTGCGCCATACCACTGGCTGCGGCAGGCTGTAGCTGGGAATCATGGCGGTTCCTACGACCGTACCCTGGTTGTTGAAGCCCGTGATGGTGACTGCGCTGGCCGCTCCCGGCAAGTGCAGCAGCGAACCATCACGGTTGCGGATGACCGGCTTGCCATCCTGGCCAAGACCTGCAACCTGGCCCAGGTCATTCACGAACTTCGGCGCGATCTCGCCGCTGAGTGCGACGGCCTGATAGGCAGGGGCCGCCTGCGCGCTGCACGCGAGCAGCGCCAGCAAGGCCAGCGCCATGCGAATAAATTTGTGCATGATAGTCTCCTGTTAAGTGGACAGGGACTTATGCTGCGCCGCGCGTGTTGGCGGCGCGCGCGGCGCATCAAATCGTGCGCTTTGGCGCGATAGCTTTGCCGGCTATAGCGCTATGCAAGCCGCACAGCAGCGCCAGCCCCGCCAGCAGCAGGACCACGCGCGACGGCTCAGGTACGGGTGACAACAGCACCACCAGCTCCTGGCCATTGCCCAAATTGTGCGCCAGGCCGGCGATTTCGCCTTTGTCGTTGATCGCCGCGACGGAGAGCAGTTTCCAGCCGGCCCATTGCGGCTCATGCCACAGGGCGTCGAGCATATGTACCTGCCCCTGGTACCAGAGCGCCGGGCCGGACGAAAGGCCGATGACCATGCCGGCATCGTTGATGTCGGTGGCGGTTCCGTCCCATAAGACCGTGCGCTGGCCGTCATGCCATAGCGTCGCCTCGATGCCGCCAATATAGTTCGTGCCGACGATCCAGCCATCGTCGTTGATTTTCTCCTCGAACGAACAGCAGCTATCGGGCAACTCGGAGGATGCGCCGTCGCGCCAGACGACGATGCCGTGCTCGCCGTTACCGACAACGTCGCCATTATCGTTGAGGGCTGTGGGCCGGAAGTCCTGGAAGTAAAGGGTGCCGCTACTGCGCTGCAGGAAGCCCATGCTACTCGGCGAACTCCCGGGCATGGCGATAAACCCGGCAACATCGCCGTGGTTGTTGATCCCCGCCGCCGCGCCGCCCTCTCCCGGCAAATCGAGGCGCTGCGCGCTGACGCCGTTGCGCCAGATGAGGGGCTGGTAAATGCCGCCGCCACCGAGGTCGGGATCGGCCAGCAGCGCCGCGCCAACCACCGTGCCATCGTCATTGATGGCCTGTATGATGGGCAGGTAGGCCGGTCCGGGCAGTAAGGTTGCGCCGCCCCCGCGGCTCCACACCGTGGCCCGGGACACGATGTCAATCCCCGCGACCTGGCCCTTGTTGTTGATCGCCACTGGCGTACCGGTACCGAGCATCGTGGCGTGGTACGCGGTCGGGACTTGCGCGCTGGCGAAACAGGGCCAGAGCATGGCTGCAATCAGCAGGCTGTCAAACTTTGACATGGCGCAGGCTCCCGGCGGTAGGCACAGGAGCCTATGCTGCGCCCGGCCCGGCAACCGCGCGCACCGCTTTGCCAATCGTGCGGGGCCGGCCGATAGGATCAGGTAGCGGGCACCGCGACCTGGCCGATCAATTGGCGGTAACGGCCGGGCGGCACGCCGACCGCTTCGCTGAAACGGTGGCTGAAGTGGCTGAGGTCCGCGTAACCGCAAGCTTGCGCCACCTGCTGCAGCGGCAGGCGCCCGCCGCGCAACAGGCCACGCGCACGCTCGACGCGGCGCGCAGCAATCCAGGCCGACGGCGGCATGCCGAAGCTGATGCGGAACATGCGGGCCAGGTGGAATTCCGACATGCACGCCAGCTGGGCCAGCATGCCGAGCGTAATGTTCTGCTCCAGGTGGGATTCGATATAGTCGTGCAAGCGCCGCCGCACCAGCGGGGCCAGCCCGCCGCGCAGGCGCAGGCCGGGCCGCGTCATCGATTGCGAGTGCAGCAGCTCGCTCAAGGCTTCATGCGTGATTTCATTGGCGCGCAGCAGCTGGTCGGCATCGTCCCAGGGCTGCTGCAGCAAGGCGCCGCACAGCTGCACCAGGCGCTCGTTCTCGAAATAGGTGCGGTCCTGCAGGGTCAGTTCGCGCGGCTCGCGGTCCAGCTCCGCCACGGCGCGTTGCGTGAAATGCTCGGGCATGAAATAAACGTGCAGCATGCGCAGCTGGCCGCGCACCACCCATTCCGACTCATGCCAGTCCGGCAGCGAGCAAAGACGCTCTGGGGCGCCGTACTGGCCCGGCAAGCCTTCCCGCTCCACGCTGTAACCGCCGCCCAGGTAACAGGACAGGGTGTGGTGGCCCGGCTGGCGGTATTCCGTCACCGCTTCGCGCGTGCTGCGGTACCAGACCGCCGCCGCCAGCCCGTCGCCGAGCCAGGCAAAGCGCTCCAGCGTGGCATCGGTACCGGACATGGTGCGGAACACCGCGTGCGACATCGCATCGCCCGGCTGATTGCCAAGCGCCGCGCGCGCCGCCGCCCCCACGCGCTTGCGCGGCACGGCCTTATCAAGTTGTCCAGTCAAGGGCTTCACATCAAAAAGTCTAGCATGCCCGCCAACGCCCAGCCGCCGCGGCCCGACAATTGCGCAAGACCAGACAACCGGCGCGGCGCGGCTGGCGGCATGCTGGAGCCACTATGAACACTGCCCTCTACCTCATCACGGTGCTCATCTGGGGCACCACCTGGATCGCGATCAAGTTCCAGCTCGGCGTCGTTGCCGCGCCGGTATCGATCGCCTATCGCTTCTGGATTGCCGCGCTGGTGCTGATGCTGCTCCTGCTGGCGCGCAGGCAGCCGATCCTGCCGCCGCGGTCGGCCTGGCGCTACCTGCTGGCGCAAGGACTGGCCCTGTTCTGCTGCAACTTCCTGTGCTTCTATTACGCCACGGTGTGGGTGCCGAGCGGGCTGGTGGCCGTGGTGTTTTCCACCGCGCCGATCTGGAACGCGATCAATGGACGCATCTTCATGCAGCGCCCGATCCGCCCGCAAGTGTTGGGCGGCGCCGTGCTGGGACTGGGCGGCATCGCCCTGCTGTTCCTGCCCTCGATGCAAGGCCATTGGAACGACAGCGGCATGCTGGCCGGCCTCGGCCTGGCCCTGCTTGGCACGCTGTGCTTCTCGACCGGCAACCTGCTCTCCAGCCGCATGCAGGCGCTCGGCATGCAGCCATGGCTGACCAACACTTGGGCCATGCTGTGCGGCGCCACCATCCTCACGCTGGGCGCGCTGGCAATGGGTATGCCGTTCACCTTCGACCCAAGCCCGCGCTATGTCGGCGCGCTGCTCTACCTGGCCGTGCCGGGTTCGGTGATCGCCTTCACGGCGTACCTGTTGCTGGTGGGGAGGATCGGGCCGGACCGCGCGGCATACTGCACGGTGCTGTTCCCGGTGGTGGCGCTGACGGTGTCCACCTTCTTTGAAGGCTACCAGTGGAGCAGCATGGCGCTGGCCGGGCTGCTGCTGGTGATCGGGGGGAACCTGATGGCGTTCATGCCGGCGCGGGCCAAGGCCGCGGCGCCGGCCGGCGCCAAGCTTACTTCTTCGTGAAGACCAGGTCCCACACGCCGTGGCCCAGTTTCAGGCCGCGGTTTTCGAACTTGGTCAGCGGGCGGTACGCCGGCTGCGGCGCGTAGCCGTCCGCCGTATTCTGCAGCGCCGGTTCGGCGCTGAGCACTTCCAGCATCTGCACCGCGTAGTCTTCCCAGTCGGTTGCCAGGTGGATGTAGCCGCCCGGCGCCAGGTGCTCGCACAGCGTCTTCACGAACGGCGCCTGGATCAGGCGGCGCTTGTTGTGGCGCGCCTTGTGCCATGGGTCGGGGAAGTAGATATGCACGCCCGCCAGCGAGCCGGCCGGGATCATGTCGCGCAGCACTTCCACCGCGTCGTGCTGGATCACGCGCAGGTTGGTCAGGCCTTCCTCGCCGATCAGCTTGAGCAGGCTACCCACGCCCGGGGTGTGCACTTCCACGCCGATGAAATCCTTCTCCGGCATCAGCTTGGCGATGTGGGCGGTGGTACCGCCCATGCCGAAGCCGATCTCCAGGATCACCGGCGCCTTGCGGCCGAACGTCTGCTCGTAGTCCAGCGCTTCCTTCTTGTATTCGACCAGGAATTGCGGGCCGAGCTCCTTCAGCGCACGCTCCTGGGCCGTGGACAGGCGGCCAGCACGCGTAACGAAGCTGCGGATACGGTGTTCGGTCGGGTCGTAGAGCATTTTGCCCTTTGGCGTGGATTCGGAAGACATGGCTGGACGTGCAGGAAAAAGGGGCGATTATACCATTCCGCCTTTTGCCCCCGGCCTGCGATAATAGCGGGTCACGCAACCCTGGAAGCCCCCCACTCATGGCCCTCGCACTGAATATCGCCATCATCGTCCTGGCACTGGTCACGCTGTATTTCCTGCTGAAAGGCGGGCCGAAAGCCGCGCCGGCGCCGGCCGGCAAACCGGCAGGTGGTTCCTATACGCCGCTGCCGCAGGGCGAACCGGTGCGCCACTGGACCGACGGCGGCCGCTTCCAGCTGGAAGTGCTGGGCGAGTCGCGCTATTCGGATACCATCCGCGAGCTGGCCGGCCCGCATGGCGACACGCCGGCCAACACGCACCACAAGGCCCTGCTGCTGCCGGACGATAACAACCCTTACGAGGACAAGGCCGTCGCAGTCTTCCTCAGCAACCGGATGGTCGGCTACCTGGCCCCGCAAGACGCCCAGGCTTTCCGCACCATGCTGGCCCGCCAGGAAATCCCCGGCCAGCTCACCTCCGCCGACGCCGTGATCCGCGGCGGCCATCTGTACGAAGGCAAGCGCCTGTCGTACGCCGTATTGCTTGACATCAACGTGGCATAAATAGCACCGGGTTACTTACCGGGACCCGCGCACAATTGAACGCGCGGCAGCTTTGTGCCATCATCGACGGCTTGTTGTTTTGATAACCAATTAGGGAGCCGTGATGAAGACCCAGTACGCCTTGCTGTTACCCGCCCTGCTGCTCGCCGCCTGCGCCAAGAAGGCACCGGTGCCGCCGCCAGCCACCGATGCCGCCCCTGCACCAGCCGCCGCACCGGCAGCGGCGCCCGCTCCCGCACCAGCCACCGGCACCGCCACGGCCGTTGCCGCCAACGGCCCGCTGCAAACGCCGCAGGTGGATGTCGCGAACATGAGCGATGAGCAGAAGGAAATCGCCAAGCGCCAGGCCAAGCTCGATTACTCGAACATGGAAGAAGGCTATATCACCGACGCCAACGCCCAATGGGCGGCCACGGCCACTGCCACTTCCACTTACGGCGGCAGCAGCTACGAACCGGCCAACGCCACCGGCAAGGTCGACGGGAAATCCTACGCGACCAAGGGCAGCAATGTCGGCTTCGATTCGCTCGAAGTGACCTTCGAGAAACCCGTGAATGCCACCCAGCTGCGTGTGGCGGTCAGCGAAGGCTACGGCCTGGAGGGCATCACCAAGCTGGAATTGCAGGACACCGACGGCAAGTGGAATACCGTCTGGAGCGGCGTGAACATGGTGAAAGTCGACAAGCGCGGCAACCGCACCTGGCTCGTGCAGCCGATCGAGAAGACCAGCTACAAGGCCAAGGCGGCGCGCATCACCAAGTCCAATAACGTGACCACGGACCGACTGTACATCGACGCCGTGCAGCTGGTGGGCAGCTGACCGATTCTTGCGCCCCGCCTTGCCCGGCAGGCGTATCATGGCTGTTGCAGCATGCGGGAGGCGATCATGGAACGCGAACGGGCAAAGGCAGGGGATGCAGTCAGGCCGATCGGCTGGCACCACAAGATGCTGGTGATCCGCACCACGCCGGCCAACACGGGCCGCAGCGAAGACGAGGATGTGCTGTGCCGCTGGCACGACAGCGACGGCGAGCACCAGCAGGTTTTCAAGTCCGGGCAGCTGGAAGTGTTGAACTCAGCAGCGCAAGCCCGCAACCCGCGCCGGCGCACCCTCATTTGAGTTCTTCACGGATTACCGGGCAACATCCATTCCGCAGCGTTCGCAGACCAGTGGCGGGACCCCCCGGGACAGGACGAGTTTTTATGGTTTGGTAGGGGGTATACACGTAGGAACCAACAACAC
>CBHWEO010000027.1:0-31805 GCA_966112955.1 uncultured Duganella sp.
TTCTTCCGCGTAGCCGAGGAAGTGCTGCAGCAGGCGCTTGCCGCGCCCGTCGTACAGCGTCTTGCCCTGGATCGGGTGGGTCAGCATGGTGATGCCGTCGTAGCAGAATTCCGTGTCGTCGCTGGTCTTCGCATGTGGCACCATCAGCACCGGTACGCGGTGGCGCGCGGCAAAGGTCACCAGCGGGCCGTGGAAGCCGCTGTCATGGTCCGACAGCAGCAGCTTGCCCGGCTTGTGGCGCGCGAAGTGGCCTTCCAGCATGTACAGCGACACCAGCTGCGACTGGTACAGGTTGCTGAGCAGGCGGGCCTGGCGCGCGCGGAAGTCGTTGCTGGCCAGGTAGGGGCGCAGCAAGTCGTCCAGCGCGGCCGTCAGCGGGCCGTCCAGCTGGTCCAGCGGCGGCTGGCTGTCGTACAGGCGGCGCTGGTCCGACAGGCGCAGCAGCTTGGCGCTGGCGGTGGTTTCGATCGGCACGCCCCAGTATTTCGGCACCAGGTCCAGGCTGCGCTTGCCGGACGCCTTCAGCTCGGCGCTGAAGTAGGGCGCGTCGTAGAAGCAGGTCGGCACGTGGGTCACCACGTCCCACGGCGCGCTGGCCGGGATGACCGGATCGAGGTTGATCACGATTTCCGATTCGTCGGGGCGGCGGCCGTAGGTATTGGCGGCGAACGGCAGCTGCATGGTGCGCAGCATCTGCAGCAGCAGCAGGGCCGGCATGAAGGCCGGCCAGTAGTAGATGCAGGGGTTGTCGTTGACGAAGACGTGGGTCTTGTGGCCCTGCAGGCGCGGCAGCACGTCGCGCCACAGGCCGTTGTACCAGTCGTAGGCCGTGAAGAAGTAGTACAGGTTCAGGTGCTGCCAGCCGAACAGGGAGGTGTCGGGCGGCAGCAGCGGTGCCACGCGTTCCTGCAGCGCGCGCTCGAAGGCATTGGCCTGTTCGTGGCCGGCCAGCGTCAGCGCCGGGTAGTCGGGGCAGTCATCCCATACCACCAGTTCCGTGTTGCGCAGCGAACTGGCCTTGATCACGTCGACCAGCGTCGGGTCGAAGAACAGCACACGGTAGCGCTCCAGCTGTTGCGCATATTCTTCCGCCGGCGCGATATCGTAGGACGCCGTGATGATCAGGATGTCGTCCATGCCCCTCGCCGCTCAGCGTTTGATGACCAGGCCCTGGCCGGTCGGCAGCGGGAACACGCGGTATTTGCGCGCGTCGAACCAGGCATCCTCCGCCATCTTCTGCAGGCGGTACTGGCCCGACCACTCGTAATCGTCCAGCACCACCATGCCGCCCGGGGTGACGCGGTCGAACAGGGCGTCCAGCACCTTGATCTCGAATTCCGCGCTGTTCAGGTCGATGTGCAGCAGGGCGATCTTGTCCGGCGAATTGTTTTCCAGCGACTGCGGCAGCAGGCCTTTCACCAGGCGCACATTGTCGTAGCCGTCGAAGCGGGCCTGGATTTCCTTGTACAGGCCTTCCTCCTGGCCGACGAAGGCGTGGCCCTCGACCGGGTTGTAGTCGAAGGTGTCGTAGCCCCAGAAGGTCTTGTCGAAGTTGTCCTTGCCGAAGTAGTCGACGATGGTCTTGATGCCGGTGCCGCGGTACACGCCGCACTCGACGAAGTCGCCTTCCACCTGGGCGCAGTGGTAGGCCGCGCAGGCCAGGATGTAGCGGCGCCAGGCGATGGCGCGGTCGGCGTCGTTCTGGGTGTTCGATTCCCACGCCTTGACGAAGTTGGCGTCTTCGAAAGGCGAGTTGCCCTTGCCCCAGGTGAACAGGTTGTCGCCCAGGTAGGTGCCCGGCGTGCACAGCGCCTTGGCTTCTTCCATTAGCTGGTAGAAGCGGGCCGGGTCGGTCAGGCCCCACACGGTGCGCACCATGAAGCTGATTACGCGGTTGGGGTCCTCGATGGGGGTATGTTCCGGCAGTTTCATGGTCTTGTCTTTCGGGGCAATGGTGATTTCGGGTTGGGCCGGGGTCTTGACCACGGTGCGCAGCGCGTCTTCGATCTGGCGCACCAGGCGCGGGCTGTCAAACAGCAGGCAGGTATCGCGGTGGTCGCGCAGGTGCTGCTTCATGGCGGCCAGGCGTTCCGGCTGGCTGGCCAGCTGTACCGCCAGTTCTTCGTAATCCTGCAGCGAATGCGTGATCAGCTCCGGCAGGCCGACCGCATGCAGCAGGCTGCCCGCCATGCGCGAGCAGAAGGTCTGGCCGCTGCAGGTCAGCAGCGGCAGGCCGACCCACAGCGCATCGCTGGCCGTGGTGCCGGCGTTGAACGGGATGGTGTCCAGGAACAGGTCGGCCACCCCGTAGCGCGCCAGGTAGGCCGCCGGCGCCGCGCGTTCGGCGAAGTACAGCCGGCCGGGATCGACGCCCTGGGCCTGGGCCTGGGCGCGCAGGTTGTCGCGCACCACCTGGTGGTCCGACACCATCCACAGCACGCTGTTCGGCACGCGGCGCAGGATGTTCATCCAGTGCCGGAATACCGGTTCCGTGATCTTGAAGTTGTTGTTGAACGAGCAGTAGACGAAAGCGTCTTCCGGCAGCCCCGCTTCGGTGCGCGTCGGGCGCGGGCCGATGATGCGCTTGCGGTCGTTGATCTGGAAGCAGTCCGGCACGTACAGCGGCTTCTCGGTGAAGAAGGGCGCCAGTTCCGGCGGCAGCACGTAGCGGTCGGCGATCACGTAGTCGATGCAGGGCAGCGCCGTGCTGCCAGGGTAGCCGAGGTAGGTCAGCTGCACCGGCGCCGGGCGGTAGGACAGGATGTCGGGCCGGGTGCCGCTGGTCAGGCCGTGCAGGTCGATCAGCACGTCGATCTCGTGGGTGCGGATGCAGGCGGCCGCTTCCTGGTCCGTCATGGTGTCGATGCGGATGTAATGGTCCATCGCCGCCTTGACGCGGGCGCGCAGCGGCGTGCCGTCTTCGCGCGTCCAGGAGAAGGCGTACACCTCGAAATGCTGGCGGTCGTGCAGCTCGTACAGTTCGGCGGTCAGGATCGCCACCGCATGCGAGCACAGGTCGGACGACAGGTAGCCGATGCGGATGCGCTTGTGGTGGTAGCCCTCGGCCGGCGCCATCGGTTCCACCGGCGGCATCACCTTGTCGGCCACGAAGCGGCGCGCCGCGTCGAGCTGGGTCTGCGGGTCGTCGGAAGCGCTCAGCATGGCCAGCGCCGAGGTGGTCTCGACCTGGGTCTGGTGGCTGATGCCGGGGATCGGCTCGTACACCGGCCACTTGCACTGCTTCTGGCGCAGGTGGATCACATGGGTCAGCACCTTGGGCTGGTTCGGATCGAGCGCCAGGCTTTTCTTCAGCACCAGCTCCGCTTCCGGCAGGTTCTTGGTGTTCTCCAGCAGGCGGCCCAGGTTGTTCAGGGCCTGGATGTGGAAGTGGCGGTCGGCCGTTGCCGGATTGGCCAGGGCCGTGGTGGCGTTCCACAGGGCCAGCGCTTCCTGGGTCTGGCCGCGCCGCTCCAGCAGCGTGGCCAGGTTCATATGGCCTTCGATGAAGTCCGGCTTGAGCAGGATGGCGCGGCGGTACATGTCTTCCGCCGCCGTTTCATCCTTCAGTTCGGACAGCAGCACGCCCAGGTTGAACATGGCGGCATAGGCCACCGGCGAATTGTTGCAGTGTTCCAGCCAGTGGCGGAACAGCTCGACCGAGCGCTGCGGCTGGCCGCCTGCGGACATCTGCTGGGTGGTCGTGAACAGCTGGACAATGGGTAGCTGTCCCTGGCCCGCGAGCTGCATGGCCAGGTCCCATGCCGTGTCCACTGCCTGGCGCTCCAAAGCGGCGTCCAGTTCGGCCAGCAGGGCTGCCGGTGTCTTCCCCGGTGAAGTTTTCATCATGCGATTGTGTTTTTTGAGTGCAACTATTCTATATGCGGATGGACTTTTGCACTATAACCCAGTTGGGCCCTCGTCAAAGCGGCCTGCGCCAGCCGTGCCACAGTGCCGTGCGCAGGATGGCTTCCGGCAAGCCGACCCGCTCGCGCACGCCCAGTTCGCTGCGGATGCGGCGGGTATCGGGCACGTAGCGGCCCGGGTTCCAGCCGCTGTCGGCCGCGCCCAGCACCGTGAAGCGGCCGTCGCCGAGCACGCCGGCAACCTGTTGTGCCAGCTCGGCAATCGACACGCCCTGTTCCGAGCCCACGTTGTAGGGCTGGCCCGGCGTGCCGCGCAGCAGCAGCTGCAGCAGCCATTCGGCCAGGTCGCCCGCATACAGGTAGGAGCGTACCGGCTTGCCGTCGCCATTCACCACCACCGGTTGGCCCGCCATCGCGTTGCGGATGAAATTGCCGGCGGCGAAGTGGATGCCCAGCGCCAGGTAGGGGCCGAGCAGGGTGAAGATGCGGGCCGTCACCACCTGGACGCCGAATTGCTTGTGGTAGATCGCACACAGCATTTCGGCGGCGCGCTTGGCTTCGCCGTAGGCGTTGCGCGGCACGGCCGGGTTGGGGGCGCCGCTGTAGTCTTCCGGCACGCCGGCCAGTTCCCACGGCTGCTGGCCGTACACGGCGCCCGAGCTGAGGAAGAGCATGCGCGCGCCCGGGTGGCGCCGCGCCAGCTCCAGCACGGCGCGCGTGCCGTCGACGATGGTGTCGAACATGCGCAGCGGGTTGTGCTCGTTGAGGTCGGCGCTGGCGTCGGTGGCGGCGTGGATGATGTGGGTCGGCGCCCAGGGCAGCGGCGGCGGCTGGCCCACTTCGCCCTGCAGCAGGATCAGGCCGGGCATGGCAGCCAGCTGCGGCGCCCTGGCGCGGAAGGCCTCCGGCTGGCGGCTCAGCACGCACACTTCGCAACGCAGGCCGAGGCGCAGCCGGGCGGCGCGCAGCACTTCCAGCAGCCAGCAGCCGATGAAGCCGGTGCCGCCCGTGATGAACAGGCGGGCGCCGTCCAGCGCGGGCCACAGCGCGGCGGTGTCGGCCAGGATGGCGTCCAGGTCCTGTTCCAGGCTCCAGGCAGGGGTGGGTTGGCTCATGGGAGCAGCTCCGTCAGCAAATGCGGCAACTGGTCGAGGCGGGCGATGCTGGCGCGCGGCGTGCCCGCCGCCACGCCGTCGTCGTAGCCGCCAGTGAAAAAGATGAAGGGCAGGCCGGCCGCGGCGGCGGCATGCTGGTCGACCGTGCTGTCGCCCACCAGCAGGGCGCGCGGCGCCGCCACCTGCAGTTCGGCCAGCGCATGCTGCAAAGGCGCTGCATGCGGCTTGGGAAAGGGTGCGGTGTCGCCGCCCACCACGCTGCCGAAATACCGCGCAAGGCCGAGCTCCTGCAGCGCCTTGCGGCACAGCACTTCCGGCTTGTTGCTGCAGACGGCCAGGCGCCAGCCGGCGCCGTGCAGGGCGGCGAGGGTGGCCGACGCACCGGGGAACAGCGAGGCGGGCGGCGTCGGCAGCAGGCGGTAGCGGCGGCGGAATTCCGCCAGGGCGTCCAGCACTTGCGTTGCCGGCAGCTGCAGGGCGTTGGCCACCAGCTGCTCGGCGCCGAGGCTGATCCAGCTTTTGTAGGTCGCCAGCTGCAGGGCGTCGCGGCCCTGTTCGGCGCGCATGCTGTCCAGCACGGTGGCGATGATGCTGGCGCTGTCGAGCAGCGTGCCATCGAGGTCGAACAGCAGGGCTTTCGGCTGCATCGTCAGGCTGCCTGCGGGACGGCGTACAGCACGCTGTCGAAACTGTTGCAGGTGTGCTGGCGCAGGTGGAAGCGGTAGCCCGGGCACAGCTCGCGCACCAGGGCCGTCAATTCCCAGGGATCGGCCGGCAGGTGGTAGAGCGACATGGCCAGCACCGGCCGGCAGCGTTCGATCAGGCGGCGCGCGCCTTGCAGGGCCTGGGCTTCCGCGCCTTCGACGTCCAGCTTGAGGAAGGACACCGCCCGCGCCGGCAGCAGGTCGTCCAGGGCCAGCGCGAGGATATGCTGGCTGCCGCCTTCCGCGATGGCGCCCGCTTCGCCGCCGCCGTTGAAGGACAGGATGGCATGGCGCTCGGCCACCGCCGCCGGGATGCACTGGGCGGCCAGGCCGCGCTGGCGCACATTGGCCACCAGGGCGGCGTAGTTGGCGGGATCGGGCTCGAACAGCCAGGCTTCCGCCACGTCGGCATGCCGGCACAATTCGATATAGGTATCGCCGTTGTAGGCACCCGCATCCACATAGCGCAGCGGCGCGCCCCGCAGGGCCGGCAGCGTCAGGCCGTTGAAGTACTGCTCGTCCGGGTGGCGGAAACCTGCATAGCCCGGGTTCAGCCCAAGCCGGAACGACAGGATGCCCAGCAGGCAGGCGCGGCTTTCGTCGTCGGCCAGGCTGCGCCAGGTGGCCTCGATCTGCGGCAAGGCGTCCAGGATGGTGCTGCGGGGGCTCATCCAATAGCGCCAGCCCAGCTGCGCGGCGAATTGCGCGTACAACTGCGGCGGCAGGAAGATGTCGCGGAAGCCCGCCGCGCGCGCCGTCGCTTCCAGCCCGTCGAATGGCGTGTCGCGGTTGAAGATGCCGATGGCCAGTTGGGCGCTGAAGTCCCGCGCCTCCAGCTGCTGCCAGCTGCGGACCGGCACCCCCAGCAGGCTGTCCTGCCGCGGCTTGCTGTCGATGAAGCCCGCCAGCGCGAAGCCCTGCGCCTGCAGCACCCGGCCCAGGTCGCGGCCGAAGCCGCCCGCGCCGAAGATCCAGACGGGGCGTTGCGGGTCCAGGCGCGGCGCTTCCTGGCCCGCCAGTGCCGCGCAGGCTGCCGCGAAGTCGTCCCAGCTGGCGGCGGGGCCCATGTCAGGCCTGCCGCCCGATGGCCAGCGCGGACTGGCGCACGGCCGCCACTTCCTGCTGGTCGAGGAAGGGGAACATGTCGTCCAGTTCCGGCGTGACGAACTTGCCGTGTTCGTCCACGCGCGACTTGATGCGCGGCGTGAATTCCTGCTGCGGATCGACAATCACATCGACCAGCACCGGCCCGTCGCGCCGCAGCACGTCGTCCAGCAGGGCCAGCCCCGCTTCGCCAGCCACGGTGGCGCTGTCGATGCCGTAGGCCGCCGCCACGCGCTCGAACGGCGGGAATTCCACGCCGGACGCCGGGGTGGCGCCGATCACGCGGCCGAAAAAGTTTTCATGGGTCTGGCGGATCGACAGGTAGCCCGCGTTGTTCAGCACCACCACGAGCACCGGCAGCCCCAGGGTCTTCAGCGACTGCAGTTCCTGGATATTCATCTGCAGGCTGCCGTCGCCGGCAAAGCACACCACGCGGCGCTTGCCGCCGCCCGCGATCGCCGCGCCCAGCGCAGCCGGCAAGTCGTAGCCCATCGAGGCCGAGCCGGAATTGCTGAACAGGCGCTGGCCTTCCTGCAGCGCGCCAATCTGGAACGGCAGGATGCATGCCGAGGCATTGCCGCAAACGAAAACGTCGTCCGGCCGCGCCTGGGCGAAGATGCGCTCCACCACCAGGTAGGGATTCAGTTCGCGGCCCGGCTGGTGCGCATGCTCGCCGGCCACGCGGTACTTGCGGCCGATGTCGCGGCACCAGCCGGCCCAGGCTTCGAATGAAGGCAGGGCCGCCGTTTCCGCCTGCTGCAGCAGGGCTTCCAGGAAGGGCAGGGCATCGGCTTCGATCGCCAGGTCCGGCTTGACGAAGGGCTTGCGCAGCTCGTGGCCGTCGATGTCGACCTGCACCAGGAAGGCGTCGCGCGCAAAGCAGTCGAAGTTGTAGCTGGTCTGGCGGATGTTCAGGCGCGAGCCGAGCACCAGCACGAAGTCCGCGTTCTGCAGGCAGAAATTGCCGGCGCGGGTGCCGATGGTGCCGGGCCGCCCGGCGAACAGCGGATGGTCGGAGGCGATCAGGTCATGCGTCCAGGCGGTGGCCACCGGCACGCCGGCCCGTTCGGCGAAGCGGCGCAGGGCTTCCACCGCGCCGGCCAGGCGCACCCCGGTGCCGCCCAGGATCACGGGACGGCTTGCCTGCGCCAGGCGCTCCAGCACCTGCCGCGCCGGCTCCGAAAGTTGCGCCGCCGTGGCGCGCGGCGGCAGGTCCAGCGGCGCGAATACCAGCTGCTCGGTGGAGGACTGGATGTCGAGCGGGATATCCAGCCACACCGGGCCTGGGCGGCCGCTGACGGCTTGCCGCAGCGCTTCCGGCAAGGCCCTCTCCAGGTCCTTTGCTTCGCGAATCAGCTTGCTGTACTTGCAGATATGGCTGGCCATGGCGATGGTCGGTCCTTCCTGGTCGCCCAGCTGGCGCAGGCCCGGCAAGTCATGGAAATCGAGGCAGGTCTCGCGTTTCACCTGGCCGGAGATGACCAGCATCGGGATCGAATCGGTGAACGCGCCGAACACGCCGTTGAAGGCATTGATGGCGCCGGGGCCGGTCGTCAGCATCAGCACCGCCGGCTTGCCGGCCACGCGGGCATAGCCTTCCGCCGCAAAGGCGCACGCCTGCTCGTGGTGCAGGAAGCTGCAGTGCAGCTGCGCGTGGCCGCCGATGGCCTGGTTCAGGAACATGGCGCCACCGCCTGTCACGCTGAAGGCCTGTTCGATGCCCTGCGCCGCGAGCCAGTCGGCAATCTGTTCGGCAACGCGCATCACAGACCCCTGTTCATGATCAGGTTCTTCAGGTTTTCGTTTTCGGCGTAAGGGCCGTCGACGTGGTTGATGGTCAGCTTCTCGTTGGCGCGGATCGGTTTCGTCAGGCGCTCGCCGTTCATCACTTCGCGGCAGGACAGCTGGCCTTTCTGCAGCGGGATCGCCAGGTAGAAGTCCTTTTCCATGCTGTCCTTGCTGAACACATAGTCCGGCTCCAGGTCGCGCTTGGCGTACACGCCGCGCACCAGGGCGTTCAGGTATTCGGTTTCCTTCTTCGAGATCGGGCGCTTCGACGTCGAGCGGCCGCCGCACATTTCGGCCGCCTTCTTGTTGGCCTTGAACCAGGTGTCGCATTGTTCCGGCAGCGAGCAATAGGGCGACACGGCCACGCCTTCGTAATCGATGTCGATATGGCGCTCCCAGGTGCGCACGCCTTTCCCGTACGAGATCAGCATCGAGGAATGCCAGTCGTTGTATTCATGGGTCGACAGGCCGATGATGTGGTTCGGGTAGCGCGAGCGCAGGTAGTCGATCTGGTCCAGTTCCAGCTCGCCGTCCTCGGACGGATAGAGCGCGATGCAGTGGTTGATGGCCAGCGGGATGTCGCGCTTCTCGTAGAACGCCACCAGGTCGTCCAGGTCCTTTTCCGAAGCACCGCCGGTGGACACGATGGTTGGGCGGCGGGTGGAGGCGATCTTCTCGATCAGCACCCAGTCGTTCATGTCCGAGCTGGCGATCTTGATGATCGGCATATCGAACTCCACGCACAGGTCGACCGACGATTCGTCGAACGGCGTCGCCATCGGGATGCAGCTCAGGTAGCGGATCTCTTCCACCATGCGTGCGAAGTCGGCCTTGGTGAGGCGCGTGTCTTCGGTCTTCTTGATGTAGCGCTGGTCCTTGTTGCCCTTGAAATCAGGATGGATGAATTCATCCACGTCGCGGAACTGCAGCTTGATGGCCGCCTTCACGTTGTTGTAACGCACCACACGCGCATGATCGTTGATGATCTTCAGGCCGCGCTCCAGGCGGCCCCAGTGGTTGTTGGCGAGTTCCAGGACAAACAGGTTCTCGAACAAGTCCCTGTCACGTTGGGAAATTTGGCTCATTTGTGCAGTCTTTCAGGGGAAGTCGACAATTTTCAAAAACCGATGCCGAAGAATTGCTCCAGCACGCCGGCCATGTAATCCAGCATTTCTTCCGTCAGGCCGGGATAGACGCCCAGCCAGAAGGTATCGTTCATCACGCGATCGGTGTTTTCCAGGCTGCCCACCACGCGGTAGTTGCGGCCCGTCATATACGGCTGGCGCGTCAGGTTGCCGGCGAAGAGCAGGCGGGTGCCGATCTTGTGCTGGTCCAGGTAGGTCAGCAGGTCGACACGCGTGCAGTTGGCTTCCGGCTTCAGCGTGACGGGGAAGCCGAACCAGGACGGCTCCGCGTTGGCCGTCGCTTCCGGCAGCAGCAGGAATTCGGCGCAGGATTGCAGGCGCTGTTTCAGGTAGGCGAAGTTGTGCTTGCGCGTTGCGATGAAGCCGGGCGCGCGGTCCAGCTGCGCCAGGCCGCAGGCCGCCTGCATGTCGGTGATCTTCAGGTTGTAGCCCAGGTGGCTGTACGTGTACTTGTGGTCGTAGCCTTCCGGCAGCGAGCCCAGTTTCCAGCAGAAGCGCTTGCCGCAGGTATTGTCCTTGCCCGGCGCGCAGTAGCAGTCGCGGCCCCAGTCGCGGAACGATTCGGCAATCGCCTTCAGCTCCGCGTTGTTGGTGAACACGGCGCCGCCCTCGCCCATGGTGATGTGGTGGGCCGGGTAGAACGACAGCGTGCCGATGTCGCCGAAGGTGCCGACCATCTTGCCGTTGTAGGTAGAGCCCAGCGCATCGCAGCAGTCTTCCACCAGCCAGAGATTGTGCTTGCGGCAGAAGGCGGTGATGGCGTCCAGGTTGTAGGGATTGCCCAGCGTATGCGCCAGCATCACGGCCTTGGTGCGCGGCGACAGGGCGGCTTCCAGCTGGCGCACGTCGATGTTGTAGGTGCCCAGCTCCACGTCTACGAAGACCGGCACCGCGCCGAACTGGATGATCGGGTTGACCGTGGTCGGGAAGCCGGCCGCCACGCCGATCACTTCATCGCCGGGCTGGATGGCGCGCTCGCCCAGCTTGGGCGAGGTCAGCGCGCTGAAGGCCACCAGGTTGGCCGAGGAGCCCGAGTTGACCGTGATCAGGTGCTGCACGCCGATGAACTGCGCCAGCTTGCGCTCGAATTGCTCGTTGAAGCGGCCGGTGGTCAGCCAGGCATCGAGCGATGCCTCCACCATCAGCCCCATTTCCGGCGCGCCCACCACCTTGCCCGAAGGCGGAATGGGCGTGCTGCCCGGCTGGAAGGGCTGCGGCGCACTGGCCAGGGCGCCATATTGCGCTACCAGTTCAGCGATCTGCTGGCGGAGTTGTTCTGCTGCTGGGTTCATGTGTGCGTGCTGTCGGTGGATTGGTAGTCGGCGATCTGCGCCAGGGTGAAGGCGTGCATGTCGGCGCCGCCGGCCTGCGCCTTGTGCCAGGCCACGATGCGTTCGATGGCATGGCCCAGCGTCCAGCGCGGCTGCCATTGCAGGCGCGCACGCGCTTTCGAACAATCGAGCTTGAGGTATGTGGCTTCGTGCGGCTGCGGCGCGGCGTCCAGTTCCCAGGCGGCGCCGTCGCCCCAGCTGTCGCACAGGTGGCGCACGATCCATTCGACCGGGTGCGCATCGGTGTCGTGCGGGCCGAAGTTGAACGCTTCGGCATAGGCGGCGCCATCGGTGGCCAGGCGCTCGGCCAGTGCCAGGTAGCCGGACAGCGGCTCCAGCACGTGCTGCCAGGGACGGATGGCTTGCGGGTTGCGGATCCTGACGGGCCGGCCGGCGGCAATGGCGCGCATCATGTCCGGCACCAGGCGGTCCTCGGCCCAGTCGCCGCCGCCGATCACGTTGCCGGCGCGCGCCGTGGCCAGCGCCACCTCGCGGAAGAAGGAATTGCGGTAGGCCGCGCTCACCAGTTCCGCGCAGGCCTTGCTGCTGCTGTACGGGTCGTAGCCGCCCAGCGCTTCGTTCTCGCGGTAGCCCCAGGGCCATTCGCGGTTGTCGTAGCACTTGTCGCTGGTGACGTTCAGCACGGCGCGCACGCCGGGCGTATTGCGAACGGCTTCGAACAGGTTGACCAGGCCCATGACGTTGGTGGCGTAGGTCTCCACCGGGTGCGCGTACGAATAGCGCACCAGCGCCTGCGCCGCCATGTGGATCACGATGTCGGGCCGCGCTGCCTGCATGCAGGCGGCCAGCTGGCCGGCATCGCGGATATCGCCGATGTGCGACCGCATGCCTTGCGCCACGCGCGCCGTTTCGAACAGCGAAGGCTGGCCCGGCGCCAGCGCGTAGCCGGTGACGTCCGCCCCCAGCTGCTGCAGCCACAGGCTGAGCCAACTGCCCTTGAAACCCGTGTGGCCGGTCAGGAAGACGCGCTTGCCGCGCCAGAACGCCGGGTCCATCACCAGCGCTTCCATGGCGCGCGGCCGGATTGCCACAGGTCTTCCAGGTAGACCTTGTCGCGCAGGGTGTCCATCGGCTGCCAGAAACCGCGGTGCAGGAAGGCGTTGATCTGGCCGTCGCGCGCCAGGTTTTCCATCGGCTCTTTCTCCCACAGGGTGTCGTCGCCGTCGATGTAGTCGATTACCTTGGGCGACAGCACGAAGTAGCCGCCGTTGATCCAGCTGCCGTCGCCCTGCGGCTTTTCGCGGAAGGCCAGGATGCGCGAGCCGTCGACGTCGATGGCGCCGAAACGGCCCGGCGGCTGCACCGCCGTCATGGTGCCCAGCAGGCCATGCTGCTTGTGGAAGCGGATCGAGGCGCCGATGTCGATGTCGGCCACGCCGTCGCCGTAGGTGAAGCAGAAGGCTTCGTCATGCTCAACGTACTGGCGCACGCGCTTCAGGCGGCCGCCGGTCATGCTGCTGTCGCCGGTGTCGACCAGGGTGACCTTCCACGGCTCGGCGTGGCGCTCGTGCACCTGCATGGTGTTGTTCTGCATGTCGAACGTCACGTCCGAGGTGTGCAGGAAGTAGTTGGCGAAGAATTCCTTGATGATGTAGCCCTTGTAGCCGCAGCAGATCACGAAATCGTTGATGCCGTGGGCGGAATACGTCTTCAGGATGTGCCACAGGATAGGCTTGCCGCCGATTTCCACCATCGGTTTCGGCCGGATGGTGGTCTCTTCGCTGAGCCTTGTGCCCAGGCCGCCAGCCAGTATGACTGCTTTCATGACTGTTCCTTATGTTGTTCCCAGGCACCCTTGGGAAATTCTAAACCAGCCTGCATGCGAACTGGAACACGTGGGTTGCCGTGCCGCCGCCCGTGACCGGCAACTGTTGGCTGGCCACCACCTTCAGGCCGCAGTTGGCCAGCAAGGCCGCCAGCGAGCGCTCGCTGAAGAAGTTGATGTGTTCATGCCAATGGTGTTTTTTCGGCAGCGGATCCGGGCCGCGCATCAGCTGCTCCTGCGGCACTTCGACGTACAGCAAGGTGCCGGGGCGCATGGCCTGCACCAGGTCCCGCAGCACGTCGCCCGGGTAGGGCACGTGCTCCAGCACCTGGCAGCACGCGACCAGGTCATATTCCTGCGCCAGGGCGGCGTCGCGGCCGACCGCCTGCGCGCCCGGCACCAGCCCGCCCTTGCCGCTGATGTCGTAGATGTGCAGCAGGCTGTTGCGGTCCTTGAAGGGCGTGTTGATGCCGGTATCGCCGCCCCAGTCCAGCACGCGCGGCAGGGCCGGCAGGTGCGGCGCCAGGAAGGCTTCCACCTGCGGCAGGAAGCACACGCCGGCATTCAGGCCCTGGTTGCGCTCGCGGTAGCCGGGCTCGTAGTGCTCGCGCAGGGCGGTATAGGCTTCTTCGCGGTAGCCTTCGTAGAGCCGCGCCATTTCCTGCTCGTCGAAGCGGATGTCCAGGAACAGGTGGCCGCAGCCGCGGCACTGCAGGGAATTGCAGATCGCGTAGCTGGTACCCGCCTTCAGCGTGCGCAAGCCCCATTCCGGCGCGATTTCGACCGGCGCCCAGCCCCACACGCGGTGCGACACGAAGGGCATCAGCACGGCCGGCGACCGGTCCAGCGCGCGGCTGCCGCAGCAGACGCAGTGGCTGGCGACGCGCTCTCTGGGCGGCGGGAACTCAGGTTTCATCGGGCGTCGGGCGGGCGGCGGGTTGATTTGTGGCAATACTTGTCCATATGATACCTTTTACCGGCCATTTGGGGAAATGCAGCCGGGCCGGAGTATGATTCCGCTGTTGCTAAAACCACATTCACCGCCATGCTCCAGACGCCAGCCGGCTTCCAGCCCCTGATCACCCCCGCCGCCGACAGCGATCCCCTGACCTTGGTCTTCCACCGCGACCGCCTTCTGCTGGCTGAGGAAAGCCTGGCGCTGCCCGCGCCCGCCGTGCTGGCCGGCACCGGCGCCGACCTGGCGCAGGCACTGCCGCTGGGGCGCTGGGAAGGGCGCTACTGCCAGGTGGTCCAGGCGCCGCATGACCAGGCGCCCGCCGGCCATGCCTACGTCGGCCTGCGCGCCCTGTTCGGCGCCGTCGGCGACGATATGCTGGGCGTGGCCAGCCGCGCCTTCCAGGTATCCGAATGGGCGCGCACCCACCGCTTCTGCGGCGCCTGCGGCGGCCCGACACAGCTGGCGCCCGGCGAACGCGCCATGCGCTGCGGCGCTTGCGGCCACCTGGCCTACCCGCGCATCTCGCCGGCCATGATGGTGCTGATCAGGAAAGGCAACCAGCGCCTGCTGGCCTGCCACACCAACTCGCCCTACAAGCGCTTCACTGCGCTGGCCGGCTTCCTGGAGGCGGGCGAATCGATCGAGGAGGCGGTGCACCGCGAAGTGTTCGAGGAAGTGGGCCTGCGGGTGCATAACCTGCAGTACTTCGGCAGCCAGTCCTGGCCCTTCCCGCATTCGCTGATGATCGCCTTCACCGCCGACTACCTGGATGGCGAGATCGTCACCGACCCGAACGAGATCAGCGAAGCGCGCTGGTTCGGCCCGGGCGACGAATGGCCGCAGTTGACGCATACGGTTTCCATCGCCAGCGAGCTGCTGGCAGCGCACCGCCCCTGAACCTTGTATACTGGTGGATTAGATTCCACTTATGACGGTCCTGCAATCATGACGAAAGAAGTATTCACCGAAGCCGACTGGCGGCGCCTGCTGGAACACCTGGGCGAAGATCCGGACCGCCCGGGCCTGCACGAAACGCCGCATCGCGTCCACAAGGCGTGGAAGCACTGGGTGTCCGGCTATGGCCAGGATCCGGCGGAAGTGCTGAAGGCGTTCGAAGATGGCGCCGAGCAGTACAACGAGCTGATCGTGGTGAAGAACATTCCCGTCTACAGCCATTGCGAACACCACCTGGCGCCCTTCTTCGGCAAGGCCACCGTGGGTTATGTCCCAAATGGCAAGATTGTCGGCCTGTCAAAGCTGACCCGCCTGGTCGACGTGTTCGCCAAGCGCCTGCAGGTGCAGGAGCGCATGACCATGCAGATCGCCGAAGCGCTGATGTCGGTGCTGGAGCCGAAGGCGGTCGGCGTGGTGGTCAAGTGCCGCCACCTGTGCATGGAATCGCGCGGCATCCGCACGCCGGGCGAAGAGACCGTGACTTCCGCCATGCTGGGCGAACTGCAGCCCAACCTGGCGATGCGCACCGAATTCCTGGCATTGGCACGCGAGGCTTGATCCATGGCTGACGCTATCGAGTGGTTCGAAGGCGGCTTCGACGCCGCGCTGGAAGCGGCCCGCGCTGCCGGCCGTCCCTTGTTCCTGTACTGGGGCGCCGCGTGGTGCCCGCCGTGCAACCGGGTCAAGTACGAGATCTTCGGCCGCGAAGATTTCCCCGCCAAGCTGCAAAGCATGGTGACTTGCCAGCTCGATGGCGACAGCCCGAACGCGCAGGCGCTGGCCGCGCGCCTCAAGCTGCGCAGCTACCCGACCCTGGTGATGTACCGACCGGACGGCCGCGAAATCACGCGCCTGCCGTGCGAACTCGATGGCGAATTGTTTACCGAAGCCCTGATGGCGGCGCGCTTTGCCGGCCACACCGCCGGCGAATCGATGGCGGCGGCGCAGGATGGCACGCGCGCGCTGTCGCCGTCCGAATGGACCCTGCTGTCGAACTACTCCTGGGATACCGACGAAGGCGTGCTGCTGCAAGGGCGCGACCTGGCGGTGACCCTGGCCACCCTGGCGCAACTGGCCGGTGCCGCCGTCACCGGCGAAGCGCCGGCCGCCGCGCGCCAGGTGCAGGACGCCGCCGCGCGCCTGCGCCTGCACGCGCTGGTGGCGCAGGCCGGCCGCGTGGCCGACGCCACCTCGCCCGCAATCCTGCTGTCGGGGCTGGCCGATGCGCGCCTGGCGCGCGCCAACATCGACATCTTCGTCAACAGCGGCCACCAGCTGGTACGCGCCGCGCCGTCGCGCCACGCCGAACTGGCAAGCGCCATGGCCGCGGCCGCGCACACCTGGGCGGAAGACATGTGGCTGTCCGTGCCGGACCGCCTGGCAGCGGTGCGCCTGCAGATGCGCATGGCGCGCCTGGGCCACAACGATGCCAGCCTGCCGCAGCTGGTGCGCACCCGCGTCGAGCAGGCGCTGGCGCTGGTGGACGACCAGTACGGCCGCCACACCCTGGTCAACACCGCGGTCAGCGCGCTGAACGACGCCGGCCTGCATGCGGAGGCGGAAGCCTTGCTGCAATCGTCGCTGGTGGAATCGCACGCGCCGTACTACTTCAAGCTGAGCCTCGCCTCCGCCGCCAAGCGCCGCGGCGACCTGCCGGGCATGCTGGACTGGTACGAGAAGGCCTGGCGCTCCTCGGTCGGCCCGGCCACCCGCATCCAGTGGGGCGCTACCTACCTGTCGGCCCTGCTCGACACCACGCCGGGCGACAGCACCCGCATCGAAGCCGCCGCCGCCGGCCTGGCCCAGGACTTCGCCAACGCCCCCGACGCCTTCCAGCAGCGCAATCTGGCGCAAGCGCAAAAGTTGCTGGCCAAGCTGCCGGAAAGCCTGCCGCTCGCCGCCGCCCTTCGCGCCGGTATTCGCTGAGCCATTCGCATTTGGGCTGTACCCCCGCCTCGCAGGCGGGGCAGTTTGCTATCGCTGCTGTGACATTTCGATAGAGTGTGGCCCGGTGACGTATGTTACCTTGCGGAATCTTTCATTAATGTGAGATTCCACTATGCAAGGCTTTCGACGAGCAATCATGATGCTCGGACTGGCAACCAGCTTCGGCGCCCACGCCGACATGGTCCAGGTGAACGAATACGACAAAATGATGGTCGGCAACTTCGTTACCGGGCCTGGTCTCTACAACGCGTGCGTTGCCGAGATAAATGGCTTCGGCATGACCCCGACTAGTTATGAGCTCTGCGGATCGCCGACGCCGATTCCACCCGGTAATTCAAGGCATGCCTTGGGCGGATGGTTTACCAAGCAAGTTGGTGACAAGCTTTACGGCCTCCGTATTGATGCGTGGGCATGCGAGAACAGCAAAACCATCCGCTACTTCCCTGAGTCCCGCAAATGCATCCCGATCATTCCGCTCACAACACCGGTCCCGGCCAATCCGAAAGCGAACGGCCAGTCCTGCTCCAAAAACGGGCCACATGACCGCCAGCCGACGTGCGGCAATCCGATCGCCATCGGCACCGGCAACAAGGTGCAGGTTGAAGTCGATTACGCGGCGGCCACTCCCGGCATGCCGCTGGAATCGGTCAGGGTCTATAACGGCGGCGCCTTTGCGGGCGACACAACGGCGAAAGGCCTTTTTGGAAACCATTGGAGCCACTCCCTCGACCGCAAGATCGTGCTCAAGCCGAATCAGGTTCCCCTGGAGTGCTTCCGGCGGATCGACAACGACCACGTCTTCTGTACTGAAGACCTCTCTAACGGCACCGGCCAGACTGCCATCATCACCCGTGCCGATGGCAAGGTTTTCCGGTTCAAACAAGTCGGCAACCAATGGAATGGCGAAGCGGATATCGATGACCGCCTCACCGCCGAATACGGGGCGGACGGCGTCACCCCGGTCGCCTGGACGTTCATCACTGCCAGCCAGGACCAGGAGAAATACAGTGCGGACGGCAAGCTGCTGTCGGTGACCGCACGCACAGGCCTCACGCAGCGCTTCACGTACAGCACCGGAACCACCAACGACACAAGTGCCGCCCGCTGGCCTGAAGATGCGCCCGTGTGCACACACATCCAGGCCGGTGCGGCGCTTCCCGCAGGCTTGCCGATGTGCGTAACGGACCACTGGGGCCGTCAAATGCAGTTCGAGTATGACAGCAAGAACCGCGTCGCCAAAGCGATCGATCCGGCAAACCAGGCCTATCTCTACGAATACGACGGGCCAAGCGGCGGCTGCCTGGGCACCAATCCAGTGAGCCCATCGTGCTCCTCGGATAACCTGACGGCGGTGACTTACCCTGGCGGCAAAAAGCGCATTTACCACTACAACGAAGCCGGCATGATCAACAACGGCGGTTTCTGCTACGGCGCAATCAACACCGGCAACGGCTTCGGGCACCTGGTGAATGCACTGACCGGCATTACCGACGAAAACGGCGTACGCTTCG
This sequence comes from uncultured Duganella sp., assembly GCA_966112955.1. Lineage (GTDB taxonomy): Bacteria > Pseudomonadota > Gammaproteobacteria > Burkholderiales > Burkholderiaceae_D > Rugamonas. The sequence continues at coordinate 18,207 of CBHWEO010000027.1, forward strand.
CCAGCTGGGGCTGGGATTGCCTCAACCGCGCCATCTCCTCCCAGCACGCCGGCGGCGTGGAAAAGGTCACGCTCGTACACGGCAACCGCGCCACCGACGGCTCCAACACCGTCGCGGTGACCTCCTACTCCGGCACAGCAGCGGCCCCTCAATCGATCACACGCAACTACCACTTCAAGCTTTCGCTGGGCATTCCCAAGAACGATACGCTCGACCAGCCTTGCGACGATTGCGGCGGCACGCTGGAGCGCACCTATGACGTCAACAACAACGTGTTGACCAGCAAGGACTGGCTCGGGAACAAGAAGGTCTTCACCTACGACATGAGCCGCAATCTCGAGACTAGCAGGACCGAGGCCCAGGGCACCCCGCTCGCCAGGACCATCTCCACCGAGTGGCATCCCACGATGCGCCTGCGCACCAAGGTCGCGGAACCGCTGCGCATCACCAGCTACACGTACGACAGCAACGGCAATATGCTGACCGAGTCGGTCCAGGCAACGAGCGATGTGAATGGCTCGGCAGGCTTCCAGGCGACACCCGTGGGCGCGCCAAGGACCTGGACCTTCACCTACAGCGCAATCGGCCAATTGCTCACCAAGGTCGGCCCGGGCGTGAACACGACGCTCACTTACGACAGCGAAGGAAACCTGGCAACGGTAACCAACGCAGCATCCCACGTCACGCATTACAGCAACTACGACGCGCACGGCCGCGTTGGCCAGATCACCGATCCAAACGGACTGGTGACCAGCTTCACCTACGGCCCGCGCGGCTGGCTGGATTCGATGTCCGTTGGCGGAGAATTGACCAGCTACACCTACGATGCGGTCGGCAACCTGAAAACGGTCACGCTGCCCGATGGTTCGACGGTGACCTACGCCTACGATGGCGCGCACCGCCTGACCGACATCATCGACAGCTTCGGCAACAAGATCACCTACACCCTCGATCTCGTCGGCAACCGCATTGGCGAAGAAACCAAAGACGCAAGCGGCGCCCTGACGCGCAAGGTCGCGCGGGTATTCGACACCTTCAACCGCCTCAAACAAGTTACCGGAGCACTGCAATGATGCGCCCTACCATCTTCGCGCTGGGTGCGGCGTTGTGCTGCGCTGCCAGCGCCCAGGTCCAGAATACGACCACAAATTACGAGTACAACACCGCCGGCCTTCTCACCAAGATCACGGACCCGCTGAACCGGGTGACGTTCCAGGACTACGACATTCTGGGCCGGCATATCACCACGACGGACCCGCGCAATGGCGTGACGTCATTTGGCTATGATGGCCTTGACCGCCGGGTCAGGGTCACGGATGCGCGCAACCTGGAGACAGCCTATTCGATCGATGGCCTGGGTAACCTGACCAAGACAATCAGCCCGGATACCGGCATATCGTCCAGCACGTACGATGCCGCAGGCAATGTCCTGACCTATACGGATGCAAAGAACCAGACCACGACCTACACCTACGATGTGCTGAACCGCATCACCAGCGCAACGTATGCCGACGGCACTACCACTGTCTACGAGTACGACCAGGCCGAGAACGGCATCGGCCGGCTGTGGAAGGTCACCGACGTTAGCGGCAGTACGCAATACAGCTATACGCCGCATGGCCGGATCAAATCCGAATCCCGCACCATCGGCGGCCAGGCGTATGTGACGGGCTACCGCTACAACAGCGCAGGAACCCTGGTCGGCATCGACTACCCAAGCGGCCGCACGGTGGATTACGAACTCGATGCACAAGGGCGTATCAAGGAAATCCGCACCAGCAAGGGCGGCGTGCCGCAGCTGCTGGCGAGCGAAGTGACCTACCAGCCATTCGGCCCCGTGAAATCGCTGCTGTTCGGTAACGGCCAAACGTATTCGCGCAGCTACGACATCGACGGCAGGATCGGCACCTTTACCCTGAACGGCCAACTGCAAACGTTGGCCTATGACGCCGGCAGCCGCATTACCGGCGTCACCGACGCGGGTAACGCCAACAACACCCGCACCTACGCCTACGACCAGCTGGACCACCTGACCAGCGAACAGCGCCCGCAGCGCAGCCTGGCCTATACCTACGACGGCGTCGGCAACCGGACCAGCTACACGAACGGCTCCGCCAGCACGACCTACACATACAGCACGACCAGCAACCGCCTGACGCAGGTTTCAGGAAGCCAGAACGACACGATCCAGTCCGACCCGAACGGCAGCATCACGAGTAACGGCACAGCGACCTTCAATTACGACGCACGCGGCCGGATGGTATCCGCCAACACGGCCATTGGACTGGTGACCTACACCATCAATGCCATGGGCCAGCGCGTGAAGAAAACGACGCCGGCTTCAACGACTGTCTACCACTACGACCGCAGCGGCAAGCTGATCGCCGAGAGCACTGATGGCGTGATGACGGAATACGTCTATCTCGGCGACATGCCTGTCGCGGTACTGAAATAAGACAAGGAAAAATATCGTGTTCAGAAAAATATTCGCTATTGCCGCCACGGCGATCCTGCTTGTCTTCTGCCAGCTTGCCGCCGCAGCATCGATAGAGGTGACTGCGGCCCAGTCCAGCCAGGTCGCTCCGGCGACGGTGACGTTGATCGTCAGCGCGGCCCCTGGTTCCGGACCCGTGACCGTCACGCAGGTCGAGTACTTCCGTGGCAAGACTTCGTTGGGTGTTGCGCTCACCGCACCGTTTACCCTGACAGTTCCCGATATGCCGGCGGGCATCTACGCCATTACCGCGAAGGCGACGACGACCGATGCGAATAATCCGGTCATCCAGTCCGCACCGTTCAATTTATCGATTGGCACACCGGCCGGCGCAGCCAGCGCGAACTTCATCCATACCGACCAGCTCAATACGCCGCGTGCAATCGCTAACGCGGCCGGTGCGTTAGTGTGGCAATGGGACAGCGATCCGTTTGGCAAAGACGCCGCCAACGAACAGCCCACCGGACAGAACGCCTTCACGTTCGACCAGCGCTTCCCTGGGCAGCAAATTGACCGGGAAACCGGCTTACACTACAACTACTTCCGTAACTATGACGCGAATTCGGGGCGCTATGTGGAGTCCGATCCGATTGGTCTTAATGGAGGGATAAACACTTACAGCTATGCATTAGGAAACCCTGAATCCTATTCAGATCCATTAGGATTGTTTGTTCCTCCCCCGAGCGTAATAACATGGACTGGCACAACAGCAACTAGCGCTGGTGCAACCGCAGGAGCCGCTGTTGCTGCCTCGGCAGTGGTTGGTGTGGGGATCGGATTTGGTTTCAACGCGACTTGGAGTCATTTCGCTGGTCAAACTTTTGGTAGCAGCATTTATGATTGGGTTCATCCACAAAGCGATCCAGAATTGCAGCGCGAAATTGAGAAGACTGCAAATCAACGCGAGGCACATCGAATCTGCGATGAGCCGCCACCTTCAAATTTGAACCCATGTGAACTAGCGCGTTGGAACCTCACTAAGATGCTTCGCTGTAAGGCTGCTCGGGGAAATTTATCGGACAAGTGGTTCGGGGGGCCAGATAAGGCTCACCAGGACCATATTACGAACAACATCGACCAGGCAATTCAGCGTTATCGTAACGCGGTCGATAAGCTGTGTAATCCCATTTGCAAGTAGACAGGAGTCTCTGATGAGCATCGAGTATGTAGATGAAGCCCTTACCTACTTTTCCGATTACCAAACATTGTTGGGAAACGAATTGCGTAACGAAGTCCAGGAGTCCATTTTGTTTGCCTCTGACGAAGGCAGGCTTCGGTTCATGCAAGCAATGCTTGACACCATCATCCGGACGCAACACGACATTCCCGATGCGGTCATTCTAGGTGGACTACGTGCTGTAATCGATCCCACAGCAACTTTGCTGCCCTATAGTCTTTTTTCTGAGACTACCGGCGAGCCGCAGCGTAGAGAGGTTCTATGGCAGATGCGCAAAGTATTCGCTGAGATTTTCGCTAGGCGATGCGACCCGAACCTTGTACACAATGCGATTAATCCGATATCTCCATGGAACCTGTTGTGCTTTATGTGGTGGGAGCTATTGCCAAGGCATGGAGTTCCACGCGTATCGGCTTTCGAAAGCTTTGACTTCGCTGCTCTCAGCCTGATGGGTGAACTGGTTGAGCTCGACCATGTGGCTTGCCAGGAAGCCGCATTACATGGGTTGGCCCTATGGCAATGTGCTTACCCCGACGAAGTGCAAAGAATAATAAAGCAGCATGCCCCAACCATTCCTGCAGAGCTTCAAAACTATGCTTCGAAGGCAATGACCGGAGATCTGATGTAACTGATTCGATGGTCGGGGCATCCCGATACGGCGACGCTCGTCTCCACGCCGCGCGCCGGTATCGGATAGTTACTCGCACTGGATCGCGCTCACCGTTTCGAAGTTGTGAGCATGGTCTAGCGTGAGCTGGCACAAACGGGCAGGTGGCAATCGTTGTGCGAGTACTGCGCTGGTGCCGGTGTAAGAGCAGATCAGCCACGGTTCCTGCGATGGCAGGAAGCGATACTGCAAGACCTTGTCTTTACCGGAATGGAATGCCTTGTCGTGCATGAGAATCGCCTCGCGGGCCGGTGGGCCATCGGCGAACTGCGCAAAGTAGAATTTGTGAGGCGTTTGCAGCTCGTGTGCAATCCATCCCCCGACTGGGACAACATCCTGCCTCACCTCGATGACCGGTGGGCAGGCGATTGCCAAAGCGCTCAAGATCAGCCAATTCATTCGATCACCGAATACGCGTCGCCGTCATTGGAGGCACTTCCTTGCCCGCCCCTGAACGGAATATACCGTTTTGCGATCAGGCCATCCTTGATGTTGCGGTATTGTTCGATCACCCAAATCCCTCCCTTGTCTTGCGATAGGTATAGTGCGGCATGATTGCCGGTACGGCGGTTGCCGTATTTTCCATTAACGAACGTAGCGATGGCAGTGCCGACACCCAGGTCGCTTGCGCCCCTGACTTTACTCCCTTCCTTCCAGTGCAAGGTAGTCGGCGCTTTCGCAAAATGCTGGACCAGGGCGACGCATTCATGCGAGCCAACCCACTTCTCTCCGGCCAATTGAGCAGCTGATGAGTAACGATACGACATGGCGACCTCCCGAAAGAGCTTTCGAAAAGTCAGGTTAGCCGGGCGGCCAGGCCACCGGCTTGCGGAGGATCAAGGACGAGTGGGGCGCTCAGGCGAGTTTGAGTATTTCCGCCAGCCAGTCCACGAACACACGCACGCGTGGGGACAGGTGGCGGTTGTGGGAGTAGATGATGGAAACCGGCAGTGGCGCCGGGCGCCATTGCGGCAGTACTTCCACCAGCTGCCCGCCGGCCAGCAAGGGCTCGATGCCGGGGCGGGGGATCTGCGCCAGGCCGATGCCGGCCAGGCAGGCGCCGAGGTAGGCTTCCGAACTGCCCACCGATACGCGGCTGCGCATGGACAGCGTGCGCACTTCGCCATCCACCAGGTATTCCCACGGCAGGTCGCGGCCGGTCTGGCTGGAGAAGTAGTGCACCGCCCAGTGCTCGCGCAGGTCCTCCAGCGTGTGCGGCGTGCCGTGCGCCGCCAGGTAGCCGGGCGAGGCGACGTTGACCTGTTCCATCGCCCCCAGCGGCTTGGCGATCAGCGTGGAGTCGCGCAGCACCCCAGCGCGTACCGCGCAATCGATGCCTTCCCCCACCAGGTCCACCATGCGGTCGTTGGCGCCGACGCGCACCTTGATGTCCGGGTAGCGCTGGAAGAACTCCGGGAGGGCGGGAATCACATTGAGGCGGGCGATGCGTTCCGGCAGGTCGACGCGGATGGTGCCGGACGGCTTGCGGCCGCTGGACAGGAACAGGGCGTTGATGTCTTCCAGGTCATTGAGCAGGGCGCGGCAGCGTTCCAGGTACAGCTGGCCTTCGACCGTCAGGCTGACCTTGCGCGTGGTGCGCTGGAGCAGCCGCACGCCGAGCTGCTGCTCGATGGCCTGTACGGCGTTGGTGACGGTGGGGCGGGGCAGTTCCAGCTGTTCGGCGGCCTGGGTGAAGCTCTTGCTGTCGGCCACGGCCAGGAAGACCTGCATGGATTTCAGCTTGTCCATTGTTATCGCAATTCGAATAAAGATGTAGTGATATCAGCATTTATTACCGGATTCGATAATAGCACAATGACTCCCATCGAAAACCACCCTGGAGTCCTCAACATGGAAACCCGCAAACTTGGCAGCACCGGCCCGCAAACCTCCCAGCTCGGCCTGGGCCTGATGGGCATGTCCGACCTGTACGGCCCGGCCGACCGCGCCGAAAGCATCGCCACCATCCACGCCGCGCTGGATGCCGGCGTCACCCTGCTCGACACGGGCGACTTTTACGGCATGGGCCACAACGAAATGCTGCTCGGCGAAGCCCTGCTGGGCCGCGACCGCGAGCAGGTGCAGATCAGCGTGAAGTTCGGCGCCCTGCGCGACCCGGATGGCGGCTTTATCGGTTACGATTCGCGCCCGCAGTCCGTGGCGAACTTCGCGGCCTATTCGCTGCGCCGCCTGGACACCGACTACATCGACATCTACCGCCCATCGCGCCTGGATCCCGCCACGCCGATCGAGGACACCGTGGGCGCCATCGCGGACCTGGTGCGCAAGGGCCACGTGCGGCATATCGGCCTGTCGGAAGTGAACGCTGAAACCCTGCGCCGCGCCCATGCCGTGCACCCGATCGTGGACGTGCAGATCGAGTATTCGATGATCTCGCGCGGCATCGAGAATGGCTTGCTGCAGACGGCGCGCGAGCTGGGCGTGGGCATCACGGCGTATGGCGTGCTGTCGCGCGGCCTGATCAGCGGCCACTGGAGCGCGGCGCGCGAAGGCGAGAAGGATTACCGCGGCCAGCACAGCCCGCGCTTCCAGGGCGAAAACCTGAAGCACAACCTGGAACTGGTGGAGCGCATCCGCGCGGTGGCGCAGGCCAAAGGCATCAGCGTGGCGCAGCTGGCGATTGCGTGGGTGCAGGCGCAGGGCACGGACATCGTGCCGCTGGTCGGGGCGCGCACCCGCACCCGCCTGCAGGAGGCGCTGGGCGCAAACGACGTGATGCTGCTGCAGTCGGACCTGGAAGCGCTGGAACTGATCGTGCCGCAAGGCGCGGCAGCCGGTGGCCGCTACAACGACTACCAGCTGTCGCACCTGGACAGCGAGAAGGCCGCCTAAGCGAAGACTTCCGCGAGGAAGTCGACAAAAGCCTGCACCTTGGCCGCGCGCTGGTGCCGCTGCTGGTACAGGGCGGTCAGCGTGGGGCCGGGCGCCTGGTACGCGGCAAGCACGGGTACCAGTTCGCCATTGCGCAATTCCGCCTGGACCGACAGCGACAGGAACTGGCCGATGCCCGCGCCGGCCTTGCACGCCTCCACCAGGGAGTCCACATGGTCGAAGGAAGCGCGCGATGGCGGCGTGAACGCAATCCCGTCCGCAAACTGCCACGTGCGCAAGCGGCCGGCGCGCGGCAGGATGAAGTGCAGGCAGTCGAATTCCGCCAGTTCGTCCGGCGTGCCGGGCGCGCCATGGCGTTCCACAAAACCCGGCGACGCACAGCAAACGAAGCGGGTTTCCAGCAGCGGCCGTGCGACCAGCCGCGCATCGCCGATATCACCGAGCCGCAGCTGGACATCGTAGCCCTCTTCGACCATATCAACCAGGCGGTCGTTGGCGCTGGCCTGCACGGAAATGCCGGGGTGGCTTGCCAGGAAGCGCGGCAATGCCGGCGCCACGTAAAGCCGCGACACCAGGCCAGGCATATTGACGCGCAGGGTGCCGCGTGGTGCTTCAGCCGCACCCTGCAGGTTCGATTCCAGGTCCTGCATGCTGGCCAGCAGGCGTTGCGCATGCTCGTAGCATTCGCGGCCCTCGCCGGTCAGCGACATGCTGCGCGTGGTGCGGTTCATCAGCTTGACACGGAAATGCGCTTCCAGCGCGTTGACTTGTGCCGTGACTGAAGATGTCGAAATCCCCAGCTTTTCGGCCGCGCGCGAAAAGCCGCCCGTCTCTACAACTGCGCAAAAAATGCGCAGGGCATCGAGTTTGTCCATACCGCATTATCCACAATTTGCGGATTCTGTTTGCAGCCGCGGCCTGTTTTTCCCGCCCGCCCCGCGGCCTACACTGGCTTCATCGTCACCAACGGGAGTTCACATGAAAGCCATGATCCTTCAATCCGCAGGCCGGCCAATGACGCTGGTCGAAATGCCCAAGCCTGTGCCCGGAGCGGGGCAAGTGCTGGTGCGCATCCACGCCAGCGGCGTCAACCCGCTCGACCTGAAGATCGCGGCCGGCAGGGCGGAGCACGCCCGCATGCCGCTGCCGGCAGTCCTGGGCATCGACATGGCGGGAGTGGTGGAAGCAGTGGGCGCGGGCGTACGGGATTTCGCGCCCGGCGACAGCGTATTCGGCATGACGGGCGGTGTGGGCGGCGTCCAGGGTTCGCTGGCCGAATATGCCGCGGTCGACGCGGACCTGCTGGCCCATGCACCGCGCTCGATCTCCCTGCGCGAAGCTGCCGCCTTGCCATTGGTCTTCATCACCGCCTGGGAGGGCCTGGTAGACCGGGCGCGCATCCAGCCCGGGCAGTCGGTGCTAGTGCAGGGCGGCGCTGGCGGCGTTGGCCGGATGGCGGTGCAACTGGCGCTGGCAAATGGCGCCCGCGTGTCCGCCACCGGCCGCCCCGCGCAGCGCGAAGCCATTGAAGCCATGGGCGCGCGCTTCATCGAACAGGCAGGCGATGAGCGTTTCGATATCGTGTACGACACCATTGGTGGCGAGATGCTCGATGCCGCGTTCCGCGCAGCCAGGGAGTATGGCGGGCATGTGGTCAGCAGTCTTGGCTGGGGTACGCACGCGTTGGCGCCGCTATCATTCCGCGCGGCGACCTATTCCGGCGTGTTCACCCTGCTGCCATTGCTGTCCGGGAAAGGACGCGCTGCCCACGGCGCCATCCTGCGCGCGGCGGCGAAGCTGGTCGATGAGGGACTGCTTTCCGTACGCTTGCACCCGAAGCGCTTCGCCCTGGCGGAAGCCAACCAGGCCCACGCTGAGCAGGCGCAGGGCAAGGTGGTGGTGGATATTGGCTGAGCCCCGCCGCAGCCGGGGGGGCGCGCTATTGCTGCACGGGAGCGCTGGCGGGGGCGGCAGGCGCGGCGGCGGGTGCCTCGGCCGGCGCCGGCGCCTGTTCGGCATCGAAGCGCATCTTCACCTTCTTGCCCTCCGCGACGAAGGTCCCGAGCTTGGTCCCGGTGGCGGTGGTGTCGCCGCCTTCCGCCACCAGCGAGCAGCCGTTGGTCTCCACCTGCCACACGTATTTCCCGGCCCGCAGGCTCCAGACATTGTCCCCGCTGGCGAACAGTTCGAAGTCCAGGCCTTCCAGCGGCATCTCGCCCAGCGGGATCGCGCGCTGGCAATCCGGCAGGCGCGCCGCCATCAGCGTGTACTGCGCGTCTTCCTTCCAGAAATACTCCTGCTGCCGGCGCACGGTCAGCGTATGTTCGCGCGTCGCATCCGCGTAGAAGGTGGCGGAATCGTTCACGCAGCCAGCCAGCAGGAACAGCGGCAATACAGTCAGGATCTTGCGCATGGGCGTCAGAAAATGTGGTTTGCAGGCAATTATAGCCCCCGCGCACGATTGCGGCGCAAGCTCCACTGCTGGAGGTACACTGGGAGTCTCCCATTGACTGATTGATCATTACCATGCCGCGTAGTGCGACGATCGATGACCAGGGTTTCCGCCGCATCCTAAACCGCAATGTGAAGCTGCCGCTGCTGGGAGGCGTCACCGCGGCCGGCATTTTCGTGTTGCTGTTTGCCTACCTGATGAGCACCTGGAACGCGGTCCAGTCCACCGAGCGCGCCATCGGCAATGCCCAGGAATTGCGCAGGCTGGCGGTCGACATGGAAAGCGGCATGCGCGGCTTCCTGCTGACGGGGGACGATGCCTTCCTCACGCCTTTCCTCGCCGCGCGCCCGCGCTTCGACACCGCCGCCGACGTGCTGGCGGAACTGGTGCAGGACGATGCCGCCCAGGTGGAGCGCCTGCGCCACCTCCGCGGCCTGGAAAAGGAATGGCTGCAAGCCGCCGACCGGCTGATCGCCAGCCGCCGCCAGCAGGGCGATGCGCTGGCCCTGGTCCGCACCGGCGTGGGCAAGGTCCCCTTCGATGAAATGCGCGAACAATTCCGCGACTTCATTGCGCACGAAGAGCGCGTGCGGGCGACCCGGAGCGACGCGGTGCGCACGGTCGGCTTCTGGACGGTGGCGGTCTTTCTCGGGGTCAGCCTGGCGGTGAGCGGCCTGCTGGCGTGGCTGGGGCGGCGCGACCTGCTGCGCCTGTCCGACGTGTACCGCGACGCGCTGCAGGAGCACCACACCCACACCTACCAGCTGCAGCACCAGGCCTGGCTGCGCGAGGGCCAGAGCCAGCTCGCCGAGCAGGGCATCGGGCAGATGGCGTTGCCGCTGCTGTCGTCGACCCTGCTGGCCTTCCTGGCGCGCTACCTGGATGTGGCGGTGGCATCCTTCTATGTGGTGAAGCCGGACGGTTCGCTGGAACGCACCGCCGCCTATGGCTTCAGCCGCGAAGACGAAGAGCGCGGCCGCCTGCTGCTGCCCGGCGAAGGCCTGGTAGGCCAGGCCGCCCGCTCCCGGCGCATCGTGCACCTAAGCCAGCTGCCCGAAGGCTACATCAAGGTCACCAGTTCGCTGGGCGATGGCATGCCGCAGCAACTGGTGCTGCTGCCGGTGTATAGCGATGGCCGCGTGAATGGCGTGGTGGAACTGGGCTTCCTGCGCGACGTGGGCCGGCGCGAGCTGGACTTCCTGGAACTGGTGGCCGGCAATATCGGCACGGCGATCGAAGCCACGCTGGCGCGCCAGCGCCTGGCGGAGGTGCTGTCCGAGACGCAGTCGCTGAACGAGGAATTGCAGGTGCAGCAGGAGGAACTGCGCACCGCCAACGAGGAACTGGAAGAGCAGTCGCGCGTGCTGGAAAGGTCGCAAACCAGCCTGGAGGCGCAGAAGCTGGAGCTGGAGCAGAGCAACGCGAAGCTGGCGGCCCAGGCCGAGATACTGGACCAGCGCAACGCCGCCCTGGCCGCCGCGCGCCGGGACGTGGAAGCGCGGGCGCGCGACCTGGAAAAGGCCAGCGCCTACAAGTCGCAATTCCTGGCCAATATGTCGCATGAATTGCGCACGCCGCTGAACAGCTCCCTGATCCTGGCCAAGCTGCTGGCCGAGAACGCGCAGGGCAACCTGAACGAGGAACAGGTGCGTTTTGCGCAAACCATCTACAACGCGGGCAATGACCTGCTGGCGCTGATCAACGACATCCTCGACATCTCCAAGGTGGAGGCGGGCAAGCTGGAACTGGTGCCGGAGGAGGTGCCGCTGCAGGACGTGGTCGATGGCCTGGAGGCGATATTCGCGCCGCTGGCGCGCGAGAAGCAGCTGCAATTCGTGGTCGACCTGCCGCCCGGGCTGCCCGAAACGGTGTACACCGACCGGCAGCGGCTGGAGCAAATCCTCAAGAACCTGTTGTCGAATGCAGTCAAGTTCACCGACCACGGCAAGGTGATCCTGCGCGTGTCGCCGGGCGAAGGCGGCCTGCTGCGCTTTGCCGTGATCGACACCGGGATGGGCGTGCGGCCGGAGCAGCAGGGCGCCATTTTCGATGCCTTCCAGCAGGGCGACGGCACGCCAAGCCGGCGCTTCGGCGGCACCGGCCTGGGCTTGTCGATTTCGCGCGACCTGGCGCGGCTGCTGGGCGGGGAGATCGAGCTGTCCAGCACCGAGGGGCAGGGCAGCACGTTCACCCTGCTGCTGCCGACGCAGTGGGCGGCCGCGCCGCCGGCCGCCGAGCCGGACCTCACGCCAAGCGCCGCGCAGGCGGCTGCGGCTGCGGCAAATGCAGCGGCAACGGCAGCGGCAACGGCGGCGGCAGCATCCGCCGCATCCGCCACTATCGCCGCGGCCGCGGCGTCCGCCATGCCTTTGCCCGGCGATGCGCCGCCGGCCGCGCGCGCCTTCGAAGACGACCGCAGCACGCCGCCGCCGCCCGAACGCATGGTCCTGATCATCGAAGACGATCCCGACTTCGCCCGCATCCTGTTTGACGTAGCGCACGAAGCCGGTTACCGCGCCCTGGTCGCCTTCACCGCGGAGGAAGGCCTGCAACTGGCTGAAGCACGCCAGCCGCAAGCGGTGCTGCTCGACATCCGCCTCCCCGACCGCTCCGGCCTGTCGGTGCTGCAAATGATGAAGGACAACCCGCAGACCCGGCACATTCCCGTGCACGTGATCAGCGCCGCCGACAGCGGCGAAGCGGCCCTGCACATGGGCGCCATCGGCTACGCGAAAAAGCCCGCCGCGCGCGAAGACCTGCTGGCCGTGTTCGACGGCCTGGAGCGCCGCTTCACGCAAAAGATCAAGCACCTGCTGCTGGTGGAGGACGACGAACGCCAGCGCGACAGCATGGTCAAGCTGATCGAAGACGAAGACATCGCCATCACCGCCGTCGCCAGCGGCAGCGAAGCCCTGCAGCAGCTGCGCGGCACCATCTTCGACTGCATGATCATGGACCTGAAGCTGCCCGACATGCAGGGCAGCGAGCTACTGCAAGCCATGTCGCAGCAGGAGATCGCCAGCTTCCCGCCGGTGATCGTCTATACTGGACGTAGCATGACGCGTGCCGAAGAAGCCGAGCTGTCCAAGTACTCGCGCTCCATCATCATCAAGGGCGCCCGCTCCCCGGAGCGGCTGCTGGATGAAGTCACCCTGTTCCTGCACAAGGTCGAATCGCAGCTCTCCAGCGAGCGGCAGACCATGCTCAAGGCGGTACGCAGCCGCGACCGCGTCTTTGAAGGCCGCCGCATCCTGCTGGTGGACGACGACGTGCGCAACATCTTCGCCCTGACCAGCGCCATTGAGCAGAAAGGCGCCCTGGTGGAAATTGCCCGCAATGGCCACGAAGCCCTCGACAAGCTGGACACCGTGCCCGACATCGACCTGGTCCTGATGGACATCATGATGCCCGGCATGGATGGCCTGGAAGCGACGCGCCGCCTGCGCGCCGACCCGCGCTTTGCGCGCCTGCCCGTCATCGCCATCACCGCCAAGGCCATGAAGGACGACCAGGAGCAATGCCTGGCCGCCGGCGCCAACGATTACCTGCCCAAGCCGATCGACCTGTCCCGCCTGTACTCGCTGCTGCGGGTGTGGATGCCAGCCATGGACACGGTGTGATGAACGACGGCGCCCCGATCAGCAGCGTCGACATCGAGCTGCGCATGCTGATGGAAGCCATCTTCCTCAAGTACAGCTATGACTTCCGCGACTACACCGGCGCCTCGCAGAAACGCCGCGTGCTGCACGCCATGGGCGAGATGGGCTGCAGCACCGTGTCGCAACTGCAGTCGCGCGTGCTGCACGAGCCGAACGCCTTCAGCCAGCTGCTGCAATACCTCACCATCCCCGTCACCGAGATGTTCCGCGACCCCAGCTACTACGTGGCCCTGCGCGAACAGGTGATGCCGGTGCTGGGCACCTACCCCTCGCTGAAGATCTGGGTGGCCGGCTGCA
>CBHWEO010000028.1:0-31573 GCA_966112955.1 uncultured Duganella sp.
TGCGGCGGCATCGTAAGCGCGTTCAGCGTGGGCGGGCCTGCCGCGCCGGCGCCCGCACGCGGCCGCGTGATCCCGATCGCGCGCGTGGGCACAGGCATCGCGGCGGGCCACGTGCTGGCCTACAACGCCGGCCGCATCGGCAGCTACATGCTGGCGGGAGCGCTGGCCGGCGGCATTGCCGGCAGCCTGGCCAGCCTGGCGCCCATGGCCTCGGCGCAGCTGGCCGCTTACTGGATGGCCAACCTGATGCTGGCCGCCATGGGCCTGTACCTGATGGACGCCTGGCGCGGCCTGGCGCGCATCGAGCAGGCCGGCGGCGTGCTGTGGCGCCGCGTACAGCCGCTGGTCAAGCCGCTGGTGCCGATGGACACGCCCTGGAAGGCGCTGGCGCTGGGTGGCCTGTGGGGCTGGGTGCCGTGCGGCATGGTGTACAGCGTGCTGCTGACCGCCATGCTGAGCGGCTCGGCGCTGGACGGCGCGCTGGTGATGGGCGCCTTCGGCCTTGGCACGCTGCCCATGCTGCTGGCGATGGGCATGGCAGGCGCCAAACTGCGCCAGTACCTGCAGCAGCGCGCGGTGCGCGTGGCCTGCGGCCTGCTGGTGCTGGGTTTCGGAGTGCTGGGCCTGGCGCGCGCCGCGGGCGGCAGCCAGCATGCATTGCTTGACGTACTTTGCCTGACGGTGCAGCCATGATGATGAACGAGATTGCAGCCTGCTTCCATTGCGGGCAGCCGGTGGCGGCCAGCGCCGACTGGCACGTGAACATCGAAGGCGTGGAGCGCGCCATGTGCTGCCCGGGCTGCGCGGCCGTGGCCCAGACCATCGTCGATATCGGCCAGGCCAGCTATTACCGCGAGCGCAGCGGCTTTGCCGCCACGCCGGGCGGCATCATCGCCGGCGCGCCAGCGAGCGGCCTGGTGCCGGCGGCCCTGGCGCTGCCGGAAGACGACCCGAACATCGTCAGCGACGGCGACGCGCGCGAAGCCACGCTGCTGGTGGAAGGCATCCGCTGCGCGGCGTGCGTGTGGCTGATCGAGCACCGCCTGCGGCAAGTCGAGGGCGTGCAGCAGGCCAGCCTGAACGTGGCCACGGAAAAGCTGTTCATCCGCTGGCACAAGGACAAGACCACCGCCGCGGCGCTGCTGGAAGCGGTGCGCGGCATCGGCTACAACGCCTGGCCTTACGACACCACCCGGCACGACGCGCAGCTGCAGAAAGCCAGCCGTACGCTGGGCCGCCAGCTGTTCGTGGCCGGCCTGTCGATGATGCAGGTGATGATGTATGTCGCCCCCGAATACATGGCCGGCGACGATGGCACGCTGGATGCCGGCATGGCCAGCCTGCTGCGCTGGGCCAGCCTGCTCCTGACGCTGCCGGCCGTGGCCTATTCGGCGCAACCGTTCCTCAAGGGCGCCTGGGCCAGCCTGAAAGCCCGGGTGCTGGGCATGGACGTGCCGGTGGCACTGGGCATCCTGGCGGCCTTCATCGGCAGCGCGGTGTCGACCTTCCGCGGCGCGGGCGAGGTGTATTACGACTCCGTCACCATGTTCATCTTCCTGCTGCTGGCCAGCCGCTACCTGGAAATGGTGGCGCGGCGCAAGGCGGCAAGCGCGCTGTCGCGCCTGCGCCATGGGACGCCGGAAGTGGCGCAGCGGCTGGTGCTGTGGCCTGATTCGCGCGACACCGAAGCGGTGCCGGCCGGCGCGCTGGCAGCCGGCGACCATATCGTGGTCAAGGGTGGCGAGGCGGTGGCGGCCGATTGCGTGGTGGTGGAGGGCAGCACGGCGGTGGACCTGTCGCTGCTGACCGGCGAGAGCGCCCCCCAGCGCAAGGCGGTGGGCGACGCGGTGCCCGGCGGCGCCGTGAATGCCGGCGGCCCGGTCGTGCTGCGGGTCGAGAAGCCGGCGCGCGAGAGCACCCTGGCAGGGATGCTCAAGCTGATCGAACGGGCCGGCAGCGCCAAGCCGCAGATTGCGCAGTGGGCGGACCGCACGGCATCCTGGTTTGTGGCGGCGCTGCTGCTGTTCGCGGCGGCCAGCTTCGGCTTCTGGAGCTGGCACGACGCGGCGCGCGCCTGGCCGGTGGCGATCGCGGTGCTGGTGGTGTCCTGCCCTTGCGCCCTGTCGCTGGCGACGCCGTCGGCGCTGGCCGCCGCCACCGACCGATTGCTGGGCAAGGGCGCCCTGGTGGTGCAGCCGCATGTGCTGGAAACCCTGCACCGGGCCACCCATATCGTGTTCGACAAGACCGGCACCCTGACCGAAGGGCGTCCGGCCGTACAAAGTATCGACGCCATCGACGGCGCCCGCATCATCGGCATCCTGCGCGTGGCCGCTGCCCTGGAAGCCGGCAGTGCGCACCCGATCGCACAAGCCATCATGGCGGCAGCGGAGGCCCATGGCGTCGGCGCGGCGGCCGCCACCGGCCTGCAGGAGCTGGCGGGGCAGGGGCTGGAAGGCGTGGTCCACGGCGTGCGCTATCGCCTCGGCACGGCGGCCTACGTGGCCGGCATCGCGGGCAGCCCGGCTCCCGGCAGCGGCCCTGGCGCCGCGCCTGGCGGGGCGGCAAGCCCGATGACGACTGTCTGGCTGGGCATGCAGGGCCGCTGGCTGGGACGCTTCCTGATCAACGATGCGCTGCGCCCGGAGGCGCGGCAGACGGTGGAATACTTCCAGCGGCTGGGCAAGCGGGTCGTGCTGCTCAGCGGCGACCAGCAGGCATTGGCGGCAAGCGTGGCGGCGCAACTGGGTATCCCATAAGCCATCGGCGACTGCCTGCCGGACGGGAAACTGGCCTACGTCCAGGCACTGCAGGCGCGCGGCGGCGTGGTGGCGATGGTCGGCGACGGCATCAACGACGCCGCCGTGCTGAGCGCCGCCGACGTCTCGTTTGCCATGGGCAGCGGCGCCGCGCTGGCGCAGGTGCATGCCGACTGCGTGCTGCTGGACGCCCGCCTGCCGCTGCTGGCCGAAACGGCCCGCAGCGCCGACAGGACCATGCGCGTGATCCGCCAGAACCTGGCCTGGGCCACGCTGTACAACCTGGTGGCCATTCCGGCGGCGGCCTTTGGCCTGCTGAGCCCCTGGCTGTCCGGCGCCGGCATGGCCGCCAGCTCCGCCATCGTGGTCCTGAACGCGCTGCGCCTGCGCCGGCATTAGCAAAAGGAATAGGAAAAATGGAATCGCTTTACCTGCTCATCCCCATCAGCGTCGGCCTGGTGTTCGGCGCGCTGTGGCTGTTTTTCAAGGCCTCGGACGACGGTCAGTTCGACGACCTGGTCGGCCCCGCCATGCGCGTTTTACAGGACGACGACCGGATTTGATCCACGTCATGTTTTTTTGAAGTGCTCCTCGGTAACCTTTGACATACCTCATCAAAGTGTCTGCCTGGAGAATTCAAAGTGGATCAATCACTGGACTACAACTACAAGGTCGTGAAGCAATTCGCGATCGCTACCATACTATGGGGCGTTGTGGGCATGCTGGTCGGCGTCATCATCGCCGCCCAGCTGGCCTGGCCCGCCCTGAACCTGGACATTCCCTGGCTGACCTATGGCCGCCTGCGTCCCCTGCACACCAATGCAGTGATCTTTGCCTTCGGCATCAGCGGCCTGTTCGCCACCTCGTACTACGTGGTCCAGCGCACCTGCCAGGTCCGCCTGTTCTCCGACAAGCTGGCCGCCTTCACCTTCTGGGGCTGGCAAGCCGTGATCCTGTCCGCCGTGGTCACCCTGCCAATGGGCCTGACCCGCGGCAAGGAATACGCTGAGCTGGAGTGGCCGATCTCGATCCTGATCGCCGTGGTGTGGATCGCCTACGCCGTGGTGTTCTTCGGCACCATCATCAAGCGCAAGGTCAAGCACATCTACGTGGCCAACTGGTTCTTCGGCGGCTACATCCTGGCGGTGACCCTGCTGCACGTGGTGAACTCGATGTCGATGCCGGCTTCGCTGTTCAAGTCCTACTCCATGTACTCGGGCGTGCAGGACGCCATGATCCAGTGGTGGTACGGCCACAATGCGGTGGGCTTCATCCTGACCGCCGGCTACCTGGGCATGGTGTACTACTTCATCCCGAAGCAGGCCGAACGTCCGGTGTACTCCTACAAGCTGTCGATCGTGCACTTCTGGGCCCTGATCTTCACCTATATGTGGGCCGGTCCGCACCACCTGCAATACACCGCGCTGCCTGACTGGGCGCAATCGCTGGGCATGGTGTTCTCCCTGATCCTGCTGGCGCCAAGCTGGGGCGGCATGATCAACGGCATCATGACCCTGTCCGGCGCCTGGCACAAGCTGCGCAGCGACCCGATCCTGAAGCTGATGATCGTGTCCCTGTCCTTCTACGGCATGGCCACCTTCGAAGGCCCGATGATGTCGATCAAGACCGTCAACGCGCTGTCGCACTACACCGACTGGGGCATCGCCCACGTCCATGGCGGCGCGCTGGGCTGGGTGGGCTTCATCACCATGGGTTCGATCTACTACCTGATTCCGCGCCTGGCTGGCCAGGACAAGATGTACTCGACCAAGCTGATCGACCTGCACTTCTGGGTCGCCACCATCGGCGTGGTGCTGTACATCGCGGCACTGTGGATCGCCGGCGTGATGCAGGGCCTGATGTGGCGCGCAGTCAATGCCGACGGCACCCTGACCTACACCTTCGTCGAAAGCGTCAAGGCGTCCTACCCGTACTACGTGGTGCGTGTGGTGGGCGGCGTGCTGTACCTGAGCGGCATGTGCATCATGGCCTACAACGCCTGGATGACCCTGAAGGGCCGCGAAATCCCGCGTGCACGCATCCCTGAACTGAGCCTGGCTGCATAACGGAGTTGAATATGAAATTTTCCCATGAATGGATTGAAAAGAACCCCTGGTTGCTGATCGTACTGGTCACGCTGGTGGTGTCGGTGGGCGGCGCGGTGGAAATCATCCCGCTGTTCTTCCAGAAATCGACCACGGAACCGGTGGCGGGCCTGAAGCCGTACTCCGCGCTGCGCCTGACCGGCCGCGACATCTACGTGCGTGAAGGCTGCTACGTCTGCCACTCGCAGATGGTGCGTCCGTTCCGCGCCGAGACCGAGCGTTACGGCCACTACTCGGTGGCGGGCGAGTTCGTGTACGACCGCCCGTTCCAGTGGGGTTCCAAGCGCACCGGCCCCGACCTGGCGCGCGTGGGCGGCCGCTACTCCGACGAGTGGCACCGCACCCACCTGAACAACCCGCGCGACGTGGTGCCGGAATCGAATATGCCGAACTACCCGTGGCTGGCCAAGACCAAGCTGAAGCCGGAAGACGTGGTGCCGAAGATGCGCGCGCTGAAGCGCATGGGCGACCCTTACACGGAAGAGGAAATCGCCGCCGCACCGGCCGAACTGGCCAACAAGACGGAAGAGGATGCGCTGGTGGCCTACCTGCAAGGCCTGGGCACCCTGATCAAGACGAGGAACTGACATGGAAAACTTTTTTAGCAATGCGAGCAATGTGATGACGGTGATTTCCTTCCTCACTTTCCTCGGCATCGTGTGGTGGGCCCAGCGCGGCAAGTGGGAAGAGGCGGCACAGCTGCCGTTCGCGGACGAGGAGAAGGACCATGGCTGATTTCACCAGCGAATTCTGGAACATCTACGTCGCGCTGCTGACCATCATTGGCATCGTCGGCTGCGCCGTGCTGCTGTGGTCCCAGTCGTCGGTCAAGGGCGCGGCCCTGAAATCGGTGGACGGCAAGGTCGGCACCACCGGCCATATCTGGGACGAAGACCTGACCGAGCTCAATACGCCCATGCCGCGCTGGTGGATGTGGCTGTTCTACCTGACCATCGCCTTCGGCATCGGCTACCTGTGGCTGTACCCCGGCCTGGGCAGCTACAAGGGCTCGCTGGGCTGGACCTCGGCCAAGGAACACAAGGAAGAACTGGCCAAGGCCGAGAAGGAATACGGCCCCCTGTTCGACAAGTACAAGGGCCAGGACCTGCGCGCCGTGGCGGCGGACCCGCAGGCGCATGCCATCGGCGAGCGCCTGTTCCTGACCTATTGCGCGCAGTGCCATGGCTCCGACGCCCGCGGCAACAAGGGCTTCCCGAACCTGACCGACAAGGACTGGCTGTACGGCGGCGAGCCGGACACCATCAAGCAGACCATCATGAAGGGCCGCCACGGCGTGATGCCCCCGATGGGCGCGGCGGTGGGCTCGGAAAAGGATATCGAGAACGTTGCGCAGTACGTCCTGAGCCTGTCCGACAGCACGCACGACCCGATCAAGTCGGTGATGGGCAAGTCGAAATTCGGCGCCTGCATCGCCTGCCACAATGCCGGCGGCAAGGGCAACCAGCTGCTGGGCGCACCGAACCTGAGCGACAAGACCTGGCTGTACGGCGGCAGCGCCGAAACCATCATGGAAACGATCCGCAAGGGCCGCAACAACACCATGCCGGCATTCGAGGACTTCCTCGGCGAAGGCAAGGTGCACGTGCTGGCCGCCTATGTCTGGGGCCTGTCCAACCCGCCTGTCCAGGCCATGAAGTAAGCATCAAAGGTTTCAAATGAACGCCCCTGCACCACAAGTCATCAAGATGTACGCCAAGCGCGAGGATATTTTCCCGCGCGAAGTGAAAGGCCACTACCAGAACCTGCGCTGGATCTGCCTGATCCTGACCCAGGTGGTCTTTTACGGGGCGCCCTGGCTGCAATGGAATGGCCGCCAGGCCATCCTGTTCGACCTGGTGGCCCGCAAGTTCTACATCTTCGGACTGGTCTTGTGGCCGCAGGACTTCATTTACCTGGCAGCCATGCTGATCGCCTGTGCCTGGGGCCTGTTCCTGGTCACGGCGGTCGCGGGCCGCGTCTGGTGCGGCTTCTCCTGCCCGCAGACGGTCTATACGGAGATGTTCCTGTGGATCGAGCGCAGGTTCGAGGGTTCGCGCAGCGCGCAGATGCGCCTGGCGAAGGACCCATGGAATTTCAACAAGCTCTGGCGCAAGGGCGGCAAGCACCTTACCTGGCTGGCACTGGCGCTGTGGACCGGCTTCACCTTCGTCAGCTACTTTTCGCCGTTGCACAACCTGGCCAGGGAAGCGCAGGCCTTCAACTTCGGCCCGTGGGAAACCTTCTGGGTCCTGTTCTACAGCTTTGCCACCTACGGCAATGCGGGCTGGATGCGCGAGCAGGTGTGCAAGTACATGTGCCCGTACGCCCGCTTCCAGAGCGCCATGTTCGACCGCGACACGCTGATCATCACCTATGACGAAAAGCGCGGCGAACCGCGCGGCCCGAAATCAGGCGGTTCCTGCATCGATTGCTCGCTGTGCGTGCAGGTGTGCCCGACCGGCATCGACATCCGCAAGGGCCTGCAGTATGAGTGCATCGGCTGCGCCGCCTGCATCGACGCCTGCGACATCGTGATGGACAAGATCCAGCAGCCGCGCGGCCTGATCCGCTACAGCACGGACCGCGCCATGGCGCAGGGGCTGCGCGGGAAGGAAATCCGCCAGCGCGTGCTGCGGCCACGGGTGCTGATGTACACCGGCGGCCTGGCGCTGTTCCTGCTGGCCGTGTTCACCACGCTGGCACTGCGCACGCCGCTGAAAATGGACGTGATCCGCGACCGCGGCTCGATGGGACGCGAAGTGGAGAACGGCATGATCGAAAATGTGTACCGCCTGCAGATCATGAATACCACTGAGCAAGGCCACAGCTACCGCATCCGCGCCAGCGGCATCGAGTCGCTGCAGGTGGCCGTGCCGGACACCGTGGAAGTGGGGCCGACCGAAACCCGCGCCGTGCCGATCCGCCTGCGGGTCGATCATGGCAAGGGGCAAGCCGGCTCCAACAAGATTGCGATTGAGCTGACGGCGCTGGATGATCCATCCCTGGCCGTCAAGGAAAAAGCGGTATTCATCGTGCCGCGCTAAGGAGTAACGAACATGAACGCCACCATTGCCCCGGCCGACGCGGCCCCCTGGTACACCCACCGCTGGCCATGGCTGCTGATGCTTGGCCCGGCCGTCGTGGCCGTGGCCGGCATTGCCACCAGCTACGTCGCTTTCACTACCCAGGATGCGCTGGTGGTGGGCGATTACTACAAGCAGGGCAAGGCCATCAACCAGGATTTGCGGCGCGACCGTGCCGCGGCGGCGCTGGGCCTGTCGCTGGCGCTGCGCTACGACGCGGCGGACGGCCTGCTGCGCGGCCATATCGCCAGCGCCAGGCCGCTGGCTGACGACACCCTGAGCATCCGCCTGCAGCACGCCACCCAGCCGGCGCGCGACATGGTGCTGCTGGCCCGCCCCGACGCCAGCGGCGACTTCAGCGTGGCACTGCCGATGCTGGAGCGCTCGCGCTGGCAGGTGCTGGTCGAAGGCAAACGGCGCGACTGGCGGCTGGAAGGCGCCTGGCCATGGCCGGCCCAACGCGAAATCGCCATCCGCGCGGACGCCGACATTGCCCCCGGCGCGGCGCGCTAGGCGAGCAGGTACTCGCGCGCCAGGGTCCGTGCCCGGTGCAGGCGGCTCTTGGTAGCCGCCGCGCTCAGTCCCAGTTCCACGGCGATCTCGCCGATGCTCAACTCTTCGAAATCGCGCAGCAGCACCACCTGCAAGTAGTCGCGCGGCAGCGACTCCAGTGCCTGCACCAGCTGCAGGCGCAGGCTGGGATCGTCGTGCGACGCCAGCCACTGTTCCGCGCGCTCCTCGTCGTACGGGTCGTAGTGGAAGGCGCGCCGCCCCAGGCGGCGGCACTCGCGCCGTACCACCTTGAACAGCCAGCCGGAGAACGCCGCCAGCACTTTCAGCGACGACAGGCGGCGCGACAGCACCAGCAGCACCTCCTGCACGGCATCGTCGACGTCGCTGATCAGGCAATTGCGCTGCGCATAGCGGCGGATGTCGGGCTGGCACAGGGCCAGCAGCCTGGCCAGCGCTGCCGGGTCGCCGCCGTGGGCGGCTTGCAGCACCGGCTGGTGCTGTTCATGCAATGCCATTCATTTCCCCGCCTTATCCAGTTTGCGGCCCACCATGGCGCAGGCCGGGCAGAAGCCGAACAGGCCGGACAGCACAATCCCCGCCGCCGACAGCGCCAGCACCGTGCCGCCCAGGCCGCCCAAGGCCAACAGGCTCCACGCCACCACCGCCAGGCCGGCGGCCACGCGCAGCACGCGTTCCCAGGTTGGCACGTTTTTAACATAGAACATTTTGCACTCCTTTTATCAGTCCGAGGGAGATTCCTCGCCCGTTAAGAGGGGTCGTCGCTGCATTTGGATTCGCGGTTACAAAAATAATTTACACTACGCGACAGCACCCCTCGCCCAAAGGACGTCGATGAAGCCTCTCGGGATCAATGTGAAGGTCGCTTTAGCCACCAGCATCACTTCCATCGTGATGATTGCCGTGGTCACCGTATTGCAGGCACAACGCCTGCGTGAAGATTTCACCAGGGTGCTGTTCGCGCAGCAGGATGCCCTGCTCACGCGCACGGCCGAAGAACTGGACGACAAGCTGACGGCCCTGCTCGACGTCATCGCCCAGTCGGCGCGCCGGCAGCCGCGCGGCCTGCTCAAGGATCCGGCGGCGCTGCGCAACTGGTATGAAGAGCGGGCCATGCTGTCGATGTTCGACGACGTGATCGTGGTAGACGCCGCCGGCAGCGTAGTGGCGGACGTGCCGCGGATCATGGGCCGGGAGAAGGTGTCGGTGGCCGACCGCGACTACTTCCGCAAAGTGGTGGAAACCCGCCAGCCCCTGATCACCGGCCCCCTCAAGAGCCGGGTCAGCGGCCAGCCCATCGTGCAGATGGTGGCGCCGATCGTGGACGAACAGGGCAAGGTGGCGGGCGTGCTGGCGGGCGTGCTGCGCCTGTACAAGGACAATATGCTGGGCCACCTGCGTACGGCCAAGGTAGGCAAGACCGGCTACTTCTTTGCCGTCACCATCGGCGAGCCGTCGATCTATGTGGTGCACCCCGATGCCTCGCGCATCCTGCAGCCGCGGGCCGCCAACGCCAACCCGGCCACCACGCATGCCCTGAAGGATGGCTTCGAGGGCACGGTGCTCAGCACCAGCGCGGCGGGCGTGCCCGGCCTGACCAGCTACAAGCGCCTGAAATCGACCGACTGGCTGCTGGCCGCCGCCTTGCCGGCCCACGAAGCCTTCGAACCGTTCGAAGGCGTCCAGCTGCACCTGCTGGCCTGGGGCGTGGGCGCATCCCTGCTGGCGGCCGTGCTGATTGGCTGGATCACCCTGTACCTGCTGTCACCGGTGGCCAAACTGCGCAATGCCATCCAGGATTTGCGCGCGGCACCGGGCAAGTTCTCGCCGATTCCCGTGACGCGCAAGGACGAAATCGGCGAGCTGACCGAGGCCTTCAACAGCCTGATGCAGGAGAGGCAGGCGGCGGAGGCCCATTCGCAGGCCCTGATGACGGAAGCGGGCCTGCGCGCCGCGGAGCTGGAGCGCGAACGCGACCGGGCGGAGGCGGCCAACCGCGCCAAGAGCGATTTCGTGGCGAATATGAGCCATGAGATCCGCACGCCGATGAACGCCGTGCTGGGCATGGCCTACCTGCTGGGCAATACCTCGCTCACCGCGCAGCAGCGCAAGTACCTGACCATGATCCGGTCTTCCGGCCAGTCCTTGCTGGGCATCCTGAACGATGTGCTGGACTTTTCCAAGATCGAGGCGCGCCGCATGGAGCTGGCGCCGATCGACTTCGACCTGGACGAAACCATGGCCACCCTGGCCACCACGATGACCATGAACGCCGGCGACAAGGAACTGGAGCTGGTCATCGCGGTGGACCCGGACGTGCCAACCCTGCTGCACGGCGATGCCCTGCGCCTGCAGCAGATCCTGACCAACCTGGCCAGCAACGCCATCAAGTTCACCGAACAGGGCGAAGTGGTGGTGTCGGTGAAGGCGGCGGTGCGCGTGGCCGACCGCGTGCTGCTTTGCTTCGAAGTGCGCGACACCGGCATCGGCATGACGGAACAGCAGACGGCGCAGCTGTTCAACGCCTTCTCGCAGGGCGACGAAAGCATCACGCGCCGCTTCGGCGGTACCGGGCTGGGACTGGCGATCACGCGCCGCCTGGTGGAGCTGATGGGCGGGCAAGTGCAGTTGCAGACCGTGCCGGGCGAGGGCAGCACCTTCACTTTCGAGCTGTGGTTCGGCGTGCTGCCGGCACGCGAGCAGGCCAGGCGGCAGCCGGCGATCGGGCCGTTGCGCGTGCTGGTGGCGGACGACAACGCGACCAGCCGCAACATGATCGTGCAGCTGCTGCGCGCCTGGGGCTGGGATGCCGACGGCGCCGATTCCGGCGAAGCCGCCCTGCAGCGCTTCCGCCAGGAGCTGGGCGGGCCGCAGCCGTACGACGTGGTGCTGGCCGACTGGCACATGCCGGGGACGGCCGGCGGCAAGGCGGCCAGCGAAATCCGCCAGGCGGCGGAAGGGCACCGCCAGCCCATCGTGGTGACCATCAATGCCTTTGCACGGGCGCAGGTCGACAAGATTGCCGGCTCGCCGGAAGCGAACGTGGTGCTGGTCAAGCCGGTGACCGCTTCCAGCCTGTTCGACGCCATGCACCAGGCGTTGGCGGCCAGCGGCGGCGCGGAAAACCCCGCGGCTTCCGCATCGGTGCTGGCCAACCGGCTCAACGGCATGCATTTCCTGCTGGTGGAGGACAACCTGCTGAACCAGGCCGTGGCGCGCGGCATCCTGGAACTGGCCGGGGCCACACTCGATGTGGCGGGAGATGGACAGCAGGCGGTCGACATGCTGCGCGGCGACGCCGGCCGCTACGACATCGTGCTGATGGACATGCAGATGCCGGTGCTCGATGGTTTCAGCGCCACGCGCATGATCCGCGACGAGCTGAAACTGGACTTGCCCGTGATTGCGATGACGGCGGGCGTGCTGGCTTCGGAGCGCCACCGCTGCACCGAGGCCGGCGTCACCGATTTCATCGCCAAGCCGGTGGTGGTCGAGGAGATGCTGGCGGTGATCGAGCGCCACCTGCCCAAGGCGCCGGCGGCCGGCGCGGCGAACGATGCGCGGGCAACGCCGCCGGAGCCGGCGCCGACCGAGCAGGTGTTCAGCATGGACAGCCTGATGCGCGTAATGGGCAAGGACCAGAAGGGCCGGGCCGTGATGTTCAAGATGGTGCGCGGTGCGCTGGAGGGCGGCATGCAGCCGATGGACGATGCCGACGCGGCCTTGCGGGAGGGGCGTCCCGGCGAAGCGGCGCGCATCCTGCACAGCCTGCGGGGCGCGGTCGGCGTGCTGGGCGCCAAGCGGCTGGTGAAGGCGACATTGGACGCGGAGTCGGCGATCCGCGCCGGCAACCCGGACACCCTGCCTGGCCTGCTGGCCACGGTGCGCTGGGAATTGGAGCAGGTACTGGCACAGGGCAAGCGCTGGCTGGAGCAGGAGGACCGCTAGCTAGCCATCGCGGCGGTTCAGCCAGGCCCCTGCCGCCAGCCCGACGCCGAATGCCGTGTACACCATCAGCAGCGACTTTTTCGACAGGCGCTGTTCAAAGCCGGGGCGCAGGCGGCGTGGCGTCAGCTGGTAATCGGTGAAGCAGGCCACGGCGGTGGCGGCGGTCGCCACGGCAGCCGTGCCGGCGGCGTCCTTCCTGTCGAGCGTCCTGCAGCACGACTTTTCAAATAGCGCGGCCCAGAACATCGAGGCGCCATGGTGGATCAGGTAGCCGACCACCGTGTGCTTGAGCGAGGGGCGGTCGGCGCGGGTGGCCTGGTCGCCCCACAGCCAGTGGCTGACGGCGTTCACTGCCGAGAACATGCTGCCGGTTTCGCGCCGGCCGCAGGCGGCCAGCGCCAGCGCGGATGCCAGGCTGGCCAGGGCGCCGGGCAGCAAGCTGTGCTTGAGTGCATTGCGCCAAGTGTCCATGGCGGTTCTCCTGTTTCGTGTATTGTCCGATGACGGAAGGAGAAGCCGATGCGTGTGCTGCTGACCGGGGCGACAGGGTTCATCGGGTCGCATCTTGCTGCTGCCTTGCTGGCACGCGGCCATGAAGTCGTTGCCGCCGGGCGGCATCCCGGCCGCGATCGCCGCATGGGCTTCGTTCCTGCCGACTTTGCCCACGATACCGAAAAAGCCGTGTGGGCGGCGCGCCTCAAGGGCGTGGATGTGGTGGTGAATGCGGTGGGCATTTTCCGCCCGCACGGTGGGGCGACCTTTGCGGCTGTGCATGCGGCGGCGCCGCACGCGCTGTTTGCTGCCTGCGCAGAGGCGGGCGTGCATTACGTCGTGCAGGTGTCCGCGCTGGGGGCGGATGCCGGCGCGCAGTCGGCCTTCCATGCGAGCAAGAAGGCGGCGGACGATGCACTGGCGGCGCTGCCGCTCGACGGTTGCATCGTGCAGCCCTCGCTGGTGTATGGCGAGGAAGGCGCCAGCGCGCGCCTGTTCCGCATGCTGGCCACGATGCCGCTTGCCGTACAACTGGGCCGCGCAGCGCAGTTGGTCCAACCAATCCACATTGATGACGTCACTGCCGCCATCTGTACCCTGGTCGAGCAGGGCGGCGGACGGATGGAGGTGCCCGGCGCGGGCGTGCCGGGTTGCGTCGATGGCGCGGCGGCGAGGCGGAGCGTAGCGGTGGGCGGCGGGGTGCGGCGGCTGGCGTTGGTGGGACCCGAGGCGATGCCGTTTATCGATTACCTGGGTGCGTTGCGCAGGGCGATGGGCCTGGGCCGCTGGCGGCTGCCGGTGCTGCGGCTGCCCGACCGGGTGGCGCGGACGGCGGCGGCGGTGGCGGGAATGCTGCCGGGCAGTCCGCTCGACCGCGAGGCGCTGGCGATGCTGGCACGGGGCAATAGTGCCGACGCGGCGCCGCTGGCCGCGCTGCTGGGCCGGCCGCCGCGCGTGGTGCGCGACTTCATCGCCCATCCGCTGGCAACCCGCACGCTCGCGCAACTCGACTGGCTGCTTCCGCTGCTGCGCCTGAGCATCGCCGCCGTGTGGGTCTGGACCGCCATCGTTTCCGCCGGCCTCTATCCAGCGGCCGAGAGCTACGCGCTGCTGACCCGCACCGGCATCCCGCCCGCCATGGCGCCGCTGATGCTGTACGGCGCCGCCGCGCTCGACCTGGCTTTCGGCCTGGCTACGCTGGCCTGGCCGCGCCGCACCCGCCGCTGGCTATGGCTGGCGCAGATCGCCCTGATCGCCTTCTACAGCGTCGTGATCGCCTGGCGCCTGCCGGAATTCCTGCTGCATCCCTATGGCCCAATCAGCAAGAACCTCCCCATGCTCACGGCGTTGTGGATGCTCTATGAACTGGAGAAACCGTCATGGAATACCTGATCGTCAAGTGGCTGCACATCCTCTCATCGACGCTGCTGTTCGGCACCGGCATCGGCTCCGCGTGGTACCTGCTGTTCGCCGTCACCAGCAAGAACGTGCAGGCGGTCGCCGTCGTCACCCGCATCCTGGTGATCGCCGACTGGCTGTTCACCGGCGTCACCATGATCGCCCAGCCCGTGACCGGTTTCTACCTGGTCCACCTGGCCGGCTACCCGCTGCGGACGCCATGGATCAAGTGGTCGATCGTGCTGTTCGTGATCGCACTGCTTTGCTGGCTGCCCGTGGTCTGGCTGCAGATCAGGATGCGCGACCTCGCCGCCACGGCGATGCTCGAGGAAGCACCTCTCCCGCCGCAGTTCTGGCGCCACTTCCGCGCCTGGGTCCTGCTCGGCATCCCGGCCTTCTTCGCCTTCGTGGCGGTGTTCTACTTGATGGTGGTGAAACCCGCCTGGGGATAAATCGTCTCGCCCCGCTCCAGCATGGCGACGAAATCGCTGATGCGCCGCGCCCGCGTGTCCGCCCGCTTGGCCTGGTGCGTGCGGAACAGGATCGAATAACGGTTCTGCGAATTGAGCGCCGCGAAATTGGCGCGTGCCTTGGGGCTGGCATCGAGCGCCAGCTGCAAGTCGGGCGGCACTTGCGCCGTGCTGCCGGACTCGTAAGCCGCCGCCCAGCGTCCATCCGCCTTTGCGCGTTCGATCTCGGCCAGGCCGGCCGCTTGCATTACGCCCTTGTCGATCAAGGCGGCAGCTTTTTCCTGGTTCACCTTGGACCAGATGCTGCGCTTTGCGCGCGGGGTGAATTTCTGCAGCCAGTAGTGCTCGTCGATGCTCTTTTTCTGGCCATCGATCCAGCCGAAACACAGGGCCGTATCAAGCGCTTCCGGGTATTGCACCGACGCTTCCGGCGCGTCCTTCTTGGCGATCTTCATCCACACGCCGGACGAAGAGCCGTGGTGCTTCTGCAGCCAGGTCCACCACGCCTTGCCGCTGGCGAACAGGCGCTGCTCCAGTTCCGTCTTCGCGTTCATAGCTTTACCTTTCGTGCCACTTCAACAAAGGCCTTGGCGGCCGGCGACGCCTGCGCCAGGTTGCGCAGTGCCAGCCCGACGCGGCGCTTGACCGGCGGCGAGAAGGGCCGCACGGCGATATTCGGGTGGCTGGCCGCCAGGTCGACCGGCAGCGCCAGCTCCGCCATGCCGGACACCCCGTCGCCGCGCGAGACCATGCCCAGCACCGTCAGCACCTGCGACATGCGGTAGCGCACCTGCGGGCACAGGCCCTGCGCCGCAAACAGGGGCTCGATCAGGGTGGAGCAACCGGCATCCGGCATGATAAAGGGTTCGTTCGCCAGGTCGTGCGCGCTGACGGCCTTTTTCGCCGCCAGCCGGTGGCCGGCCGGCAGCAGGGCCACCATCTGGTCCTCCACCAGGTCGATGCTGTCGAAGCGGTCGTCCGGCTGCTGGATGAAGCCGATGTCGACGCGGCGGTCGAGGATCCATTGCAGGGTATCGTCGTCCGTGCCCTCGTCGATGCGTACTTCAATGCCCGGGTAGCGCTTCTGGAACACGTCGAGGATGGCCGGGATCAGCTTGAGCGAGGAGGTCGGGCCGAACGAGCCGATACGCAGCAAGCCCTTATTCAGGCCGCTGGCCAGCGCCACCTCCTGCCGCATCGATTCCGCCAGGCCGAGGATTTCGCGGGCGCGCACCAGCAGGCGCTGGCCCAGCTCCGTCACGTCCGCCACGGCACCCTGGCGCTCGATCAGTTGCACGCCCAGTTCCTGTTCCAGCGACTTGATGGCATGCGACACGGCGGACTGGCTGACGCCCAGGCGCAGGCCGGCGGCCGTAAAGCCGCGCAATTCCGCCACCAGGGCAAAGATTTCCAATTGGGTGAACGTCATGAGGATTTACTCATTTCTCTATGAGACAGCATTAGCATTAATGTATAACCTCCTTCACTGACACGCAAGGCCTACTGCCATGATCTACCTGAAACTGATCGCCTGCACCCTGATCTGGGGCGGCACCTTCATCGCCGGCCATATTGTCTCGAATGCATTGCCGCCACTGACCGCCGCATCCATCCGCTTCTCGATCGCTGCCGCGCTGCTCCTGGTGCTGGCCTGGAAGCGGGAAGGCGGCTTGCCGAAACTGTCGATGCAGCAGTTGGGCGCGACGGCGGCACTGGGCCTGACCGGCATCTTCCTGTACAACTTCTGCTTCTTCTCGGCGTTGGGCAAGATGGAGGCCAGCCGTTCCGCCCTGTTCATCGCCATGAACCCGATCGTGACGGCGCTGGCCGCCGCCGCCGTGCTGCGTGAACGCCTGAACTGGCAGAAATGGGCCGGCATCGGCATCGCCTTCCTCGGCGCCACGGTCCTGATCACGCGCGGCGAGCCGATGGCGGCGCTGCACGACATCAGCCAGTCGATCGGCGTCGGCGAGTTGATGATGTTGGGCGCGGCTTCGTGCTGGGCGGCTTACACCCTGGTCGGGCGCGCGGCGCTGAAAGGCTTGTCGCCGATTGCCGCCACCACCTACGCATCGCTGTGGGGCCTGGGTTTCCTGCTGATCAGCGCCTCGCGCGAACTGCCGCAGGTCGGCTGGGCGGCACTGGGCTGGGAAGTGTGGGCGTCCGTCACCTATCTGGGCGCGTTCGGCACCGTGGTGGCGTTCGTGTGGTGGTATGAGGGCGTGAAGGCGCTTGGCCCGGCACGCACGGCGGTGTTCAACAACCTGGTGCCGGTGTTTGGTGTATCGCTCGCCGCGCTGATGCTGGGCGAGCAGGTGCTGGCGTCGATGGTGGCCGGCGGCCTTCTGGTGGCCACCGGCGTGACGATCACGAACCGCTAGACTTGAAGGCGCCGACCTGGGCGCCGATGCGGGCGCCCATCGCTTCGCCCAGCGCCTGCAAGCCGCTCAGCGGGCGCACCATCACTTCGAAGTCGACGATCTTGCCGGCATCGTTGAAGCGGATGAAGTCGATGCCCTTCAGCTGCTTGTCGCCGACGTTGGCGCTGAACTCCAGCACCACGCTCAAGCCGTCGTCCGTCGCCAGCTGGCGGTGGTAGGCGAAGTTTTCGAACACCTGGTAGGCGGTGTTCAGCACCAGCACCACGGCCTGCGCGCTGGCATACGGCTTGTTGGCCACCGGCGAACGGAACACCGCATCCGCGTCGACGATGGAGGGCAGGGAAGCCAGGTCGCCGCTGGCGACCATGTGGTGCCAGCGTTCGAGCGATGCCGCGACGGCGGGTTGCAACTGCATGGGCTTACTCCTCAAATGGCGGCAGCCAGACGGGTGCCTTGGTTGATGGCGCGTTTCGCATCCAGTTCGGCAGCAACGTCGGCGCCGCCGATCAGGTGTACCTTGCAGCCGGCGTCGAGCAAGCCTTGCTGCAGTTCGCGCAGCGGCTCCTGGCCGGCGCAGACAATCACATTATCCACGGACAGCACGTGCTGCTGGCCATCCACGGTGACGTGCAGGCCGGCATCGTCGATGCGGTCGTAGCTGACGCCCGACTGCATATCGACGCGCTTGGCTTTCAGGCCGGTGCGGTGGATCCAGCCCGTGGTCTTGCCCAGGCCATCGCCCACCTTGCTGGTCTTGCGCTGCAGCAGGTACACCCGGCGCGGCGAAGGGTGCACATGGGGTGCGCGCAGGCCGCCGCGCTCGGCGTAGCCATGGTCGATGCCCCATTCGGCGTAGAACTTTTCCGGCTCCAGGCTGGCGCTCACGCCTTCGTGGGTCAGGTATTCGGCAACGTCGAAGCCGATGCCACCGGCGCCGATCACGGCCACGTTCTTGCCGACCGGTGCGCCGTCGCGCAGCACCTGCAGGTAGCCCAGCGCCTTCGGATGGCCGATGCCCTCGATGTCCGGCGTGCGCGGCGTAACGCCGGTGGCCAGCACGATATCGTCGAAGCCGCCGGCGGCCAAGCCTGCCGCGTCGACGCGGGTGTTCAGGTGCAGGTGGACGCCGGTCAGCTCGATCTGGCGGCCAAAATAGCGCAGGGTTTCGTTGAATTCTTCCTTGCCCGGCACTTTCTTCGCCACATTGAACTGGCCGCCGATGGCGCCGGACGCTTCGTACAGGTGTACTTCGTGGCCGCGCGAGGCGGCCGTGGTGGCAAAGCTCAGGCCCGCCGGGCCGGCGCCCACCACGGCGATGCGCTTGCGCTGCTGCGCCGGGGCGATCACCAGTTCAGTCTCATGGCAAGCGCGCGGATTCACCAGGCAGGAGGTGACCTTGCCGGAGAAGATATGGTCGAGGCAGGCCTGGTTGCAGCCGATGCAGGTATTGATCTCGTCGGCGCGGCCTTCGCGCGCCTTCTGCATGAAGAAGGCATCCGCCAGGAATGGACGCGCCATCGACACCATATTCGCCGCGCCTTCGGCCAGGATGCCCTCAGCCACTTCGGGCGTGTTGATGCGGTTGGTCGCCACCAGCGGAATGCCAACCTTGCCCATCAGGTTCTTCGTCACCCAGGCGAAACCGGCGCGCGGCACCTTGGTGGCAATGGTTGGGATGCGTGCTTCGTGCCAGCCGATGCCGGTATTCAGGATGGTGGCGCCGGCCTGTTCGATGGCTTGCGCCAGCTGGACCACTTCGTCCAGGGTCGAGCCGCCTTCCACCAGGTCCAGCATGGAGAGGCGGTAGATGATGATGAAGTCCTTGCCCACGCGCTCGCGCACGCGGCGCACGATTTCGACCGGGAAGCGCATGCGGTGCTCGTAGCTGCCGCCCCATTCGTCGCTGCGCTGGTTGGTGCGGGCCGTGATGAATTCGTTGATCAGGTACCCTTCCGAACCCATGATTTCCACGCCATCGTAGCCCGCTTCGCGCGCCAGTACGGCGCACTGGGCATAATCCTCGATGGTCTGCGCCACTTCTTCCGTCGTCAGCTCATGCGGGACGAACTGGTTGATCGGCGCCTGGATGGCGCTCGGCGCCACCAGTTTCGGGTGGTAGGCGTAGCGGCCGAAGTGCAGGATCTGCATGGCAATCTTGCCGCCTTCCGCGTGCACGGCGGCGGTCACCTTGCGGTGCTGGGCCACTTCCTCGCTGTTGGTGAGCTTGGCGCCGCCCTTGCCCGGGCGGCCGGCCTCGTTCGGCGCAATGCCGCCGGTGACGATCAGGCCCACTTCGCCCCGGGCGCGCTCGGCGTAGAAGGCGGCCATGCGTTCGAAGCCGTTGGCTTCCTCTTCCAGGCCGACGTGCATGGAGCCCATGATCACGCGGTTCTTCAGGGTGGTAAAGCCCAGGTCGAGCGGGGCGAGCAGGTGGGGGTAGCGGTTCATGGGGATCCTCTGTTTGCAACTGGTTGCATAAATATAGCCCGCCGCGCGCGTCTATGCAACTAGTTGCATAAAGCGTGTCGCTTGTCCGCCTCGCTTGCGTCAGGCAAGATGGTGGCATTTCTTCCACTATTGCTTGCCATGTCTTTGCCCCATGCGCTGTTGACGTCGCTATCCGAGCGATCAGGTTCCGGCTCGGAACTGGCCCGGCGCTTCGATAAGTCCATCGGTTTTTTCTGGGCGGCCACCCACCAGCAGATTTACCGCGAATTGGCGCGCCTGGAACAGGCCGGCTGGATCGAATCCCTGCCCGCCGAGTCGGGCCGCGGACGCAAGCGGGCTTACCGCATCCTGCCTGCCGGTACCGCCGAGCTGCGGCGCTGGATCGCCGAGAGCGAAGACCCACGCCCCCAGCGCGACGCCCTCATGGTACGCATCCGCGCCGAGGCGGCAGTCGGCCCCGCCGGGCTCGAAGAAGAAATGCGGCGCCACCTGGCGCTGCACGAGGCCAGGCTGGCGCTGTACAAGAGTTTCGAGCAGCGCGACTTTGCCAGTGAGTCCGATGCGCGTGAACGGCGGCTGCAGTATGTGCTGCTGAAGGGCGGCATCGCGCAGGAAGAATTGGCCATCAGGATGGCGCGGGAAGCGATCGAGATCCTTGCCAGTGGTAAATAAGTCAGTTGTGACAATTAGTGAGTTTGTAACATTAATTGCTGGCTAGAATCCTAGCCTCTTCAACTACTTCTATTCTCTCCCATGACTACCCTGTTCAATCGCCTGGCTTCCGCAGCCATGCTGGCCGGCGCCGCCCTGCTGACCGGTTGCGCCTCCTCCTATGTCGACACCGCCACGCGCGAAGTGCCGGTCACCGAATACAAGAAACTGGCCCAGCCAAAACAGGTCAAGGTGAACTTCGAGTTCCAGACCAAAGGCGTGCCGAACGGCCGTGCCACCGATTTCCTGAAGGCCCAGGTCAACGAACAACTGCTGAGCAGCGGTCTGTTCACCCCGGCACCGGCGGATGGCAATGCCGACACGCTGAACGTCGTCCTGAACAATGTCCCGGTGGATGGCCAGAACCCTGCCATGTCGGGCTTCGTGACTGGCCTGACTTTCGGCCTGGCAGGCAGCACCGTGACCGACGGCTACGTTTGCACCATCAATTACATTCCAGCCGGCGCCGGCACGCCAGTCAGCGGCACCGCACGCCACGCCATCCACACCACCGTAGGCAATTCGAGTGCGCCACAAAACGCCGAGAAGTCGCCGAGCATGGAAGCCGCCGTGCGCAAGATGACCCGCGACGTGGTCAGCACCGCGCTGCGCGACATGACCAATTCGCCAGCCTTTAACTGAGGAGCTTTGGAATGATGCGTTTTTCCCGCCTGCTGTCCATCGGCCTGCTGGCGGCCGCCACCCAGCTGACCGCTTGCACCACCCCGATGCAAGCCCCATCCGCTACCATCGAGAACACGGCCAAGCTGCGCAATGCGCCGCTGGCGCCGGCTGCTGTCGGCGAATTCTCGCTGGAGCAGGGCCAACCCGCCGGCAAGGACAAATCCGTCAGCATGCGCGGCACTTCGCTGGTGTCGCCGGTTGGCGATTCGCTGTCCAAGTACCTGCAGGAGACGCTGCGCCAGGAACTGCAGGCGGCAAACCTGCTTGATCCGAAGGCCCAGACCCAGGTCACCGGCTTCCTGGTCGATTCCGACCTGGATGCCGCAATCGGCACCGGCCGCGGCTCGCTGACGGCGCGCTTCGTGGTGAAGAAGGCGGAAAAGGTTGCTTATGACCGCCAGCTGAATACCAAGCTGGAATGGGAATCGTCCTTCATCGGCGCTATCGCCCTGCCGGCGGCGGCGCAAAACTACGCCTACCTGTACAAGAAGCTGGTCGGCGCCCTGTTCGACGATCCTGACTTCCGCCAGGCGCTGGCGAAGTAAGGACTTCCCCGGCTTACGAAGCGTCGTCGCGGTGCTAGGATGAAGCATGCGACGACGCTCTTTCCTGCAGCTCTCCCTGGCCGGCTTGCTGCCTTCCGCAGCCATGGCGCAGGCACGGCCGGCCATGCATGTTTCGACCCTGGTCGGAGAGGATCCCGCTGCCGCCATTTCGGAAGGCGTGTTGCGCGAAGCGTATCGCCGCCTGGGGCGCCAACTCGTGGTGCACCGCTTGCCCGGCGAGCGTTCGCTGGTGCAGGCCAACGAGGGCATCATGGATGGCGAGCTGTATCGCAAGCGTGGCCTGGATCGTGACTACCCCAACCTCGTCATCGTTCCCGTTCCCCTCCTGACGTTCGAGCTGGTGATTTTCTCGTACGGCACGACGTTCGCGGTGCACGGGTGGGAGAGCCTGCGGCCTTACACACTCGGCTTCATGCGGGGGAACAAGATCGCCCAGGAGAACACCAGGGGCATGAAGGTGGAGCCCGTGCCGACCCTGCAGCAGGCATTCGAGAAGATGATGATGGGGCGCACTGACCTGGTGCTGGGCAACCGCGCCTCGGGCATGGCGGTGGTGCGCAGCCAGAAGCTGGAAGGCATCACGGTACTGGAGCCGCCGCTGACATCCTTCCCCGTCTACCACTACCTGAACCGGAAACACCAGGCGCTGGTGCCAGAGCTGACGCGCGTGTTGAAGCAGATGCAGGCGGATCGGACCATTGAACGTATCCAGCGCTCCATCCCGCCGCCCCAGCCTGTATGAGCTATGATGAAGTAATCCACCCTGCAGGGGTACACCATGCAACGCCGCACAATGTTCGGATTGGTCCTGATGGCGGTACTGCCAATTGCCGAAAGCCAGCCGCCGCGCGAAGTCAATATCTCCACCCTGGTCGGCAACGATCCCGCCACCGCCGTCGCCGAACAAATCGTGCGCGAAGCTTACCGCCGCCTGGGCATCGCAATGACGCTGCATCAGCTGCCCGGCGAACGTACGCTGCTGCAGGCCAACGATGGCAAGATGGATGGCGAGCTGTATCGCAAGCTGGGGATGGAACGCGAGTATCCCAACCTGGTCATCATCCCCGTGCCCCTGCAAACCTACGAGATCGTCATTTTTTCGCGTGGAACGTCGTTCGTGGTCACCGGGTGGGAGAGCCTGCGGCCCTATACGCTAGGCTTTGTGCGCGGGATCAAGATCGTGCAGGAAAACACGCACGGCATGAAGGTGGAGGCCGTGGCAACGCTGCCGCAAGCCTTTGAAAAACTGATGATGGGGCGGACAGACCTGGTGCTGTGCAACCGCTTGTCTGGTATGGCGGTGGTCAGGGCCATGAACGTCGAAGGCATTTCCGTGCTGGAGCCGGCACTGGCTTCGTTCCCCGTCTACCACTACCTGAACAGAAAACATCAGGCACTGGTGCCAGAGCTGACGCGCGTGCTGAAGCAGATGCAGGCGGATCGGACCATCGAACGGATCCAGCGTTCCGTTCCGCCCCTTTAACGCACGCGTCCAGGTCAGCGCTGGCTCACCTGGCCGACCTGGCCCAGGGCTTCCGCCATCCTGACCAGTTTTACGAATTCGGCGCGGTAGCCATCGGGATCGCTGCCGCGGGCGCCTTCGGCCAGCCTGGCGATGTCGCCGTAGCTGAAGTCCGCCACTTGCTGTTCGCCGCGCAGGCGCTGGCCGAACGCAGCCACGGCGACGGCGAAGCGCTGGTCTTCCGGCGTGGCATCGAGCGAGTTGCGTGCACTGGCGGCTCGCACCGCATGCTCGACCTGCCTGCTGGCCGATTCGCCGGGCAGCTTGTAGCGCACCTTCACGAAGCACAGTTCATCGCCCTTGGCAGGCTTGCTCGCCTTTGGCCTGGCCGGCTGCTCGTAGCGCAGCGGGTCGACCAGCTTGCCGGCATTCGATGCCGGCGTGATCTCATAGATCGCGGTAACGGTGTGGCCGGCGCCCATGTCACCCGCGTCGACCTTGTCGTCCTTGAAGTCCTGGCGGTTCAGCATGCGGGTTTCGTAGCCGACCAGGCGGTAGGCTGCCACTTGCGCGGGGTTGAATTCGACCTGCACCTTCACGTCGTTCGCAATCGGGAACATGGTCGATCCCAGCTCCTGCGCCAGCGCCTTGCGTGCTTCGAGCAGGGTATCGATGTAAGCGGCGTTGCCGTTGCCGGACTGGGTCAGGCGCTGGATCAGGGCGTCGTTCAGGTTGCCGAGGCCGACGCCGAACACCGACAGGTAAATGCCGGACTTGCGTTTGTCGACGATGAATTTTTCCAGCTGCTTCGGATCGGTGATGCCGATATTGAAGTCGCCATCGGTGGCCAGGATCACGCGGTTCACGGCTTTCGGGTCGAAGTTGCGCTCGGCCTGGGCGTAGGCGCGCTGCAGGCCATCGCCGCCGGCCGTGCCGCCGGACGCGTGCAGGTTGTCGATCACGTCGATGATTTTCCGCTTGTCCTTGCCGCTGGTAGGTTCGAGCGCCACCGCGGTGCCGTTGGCGTAGGTGACGATGGACACCATATCGTCGTCGCGCAACTGTTCGGCGAACAGGCGGAAGCCTTGCTGCAACAGGGGCAGGCGGTCGTTCGGTCCCATGGAACCGGAGACATCCACCAGCAGCACCACGTTGGCGCGCGGGCGTTGCGTGGCCTTGATGTCGTAGCCCTT
This sequence comes from uncultured Duganella sp., assembly GCA_966112955.1. Taxonomy (GTDB): domain Bacteria; phylum Pseudomonadota; class Gammaproteobacteria; order Burkholderiales; family Burkholderiaceae_D; genus Rugamonas. The sequence continues at coordinate 24,232 of CBHWEO010000028.1, forward strand.
CAGGGCGATGTGGACCAGCTGGTTGCCTCGCTGCCAGGGGCTGGGCATGACTTCGGTGGTGACGGCGAACGGTTCGCTGGCCCTGGCCGGGGCGTTGTACTTGTACGGGAAGTAGTTGACCATCTCTTCCACGCGCACGGCCTGCAAGGGCGGCATGCGGCCGCCGGACAGCATGCGGCGCACGAAGGCGTAGGAGGCGGTGTCGACGTCCACGCTGAAGGTCGATACGGGCTGTTCGGAAACCAGCACGGCCTTGTTGGCGTCCTTGTCGGGGAAGCGGTCGGCCGAATCGGGCAGGCGTGCAAGATGCGGTACCGGGGCCGGCGCGATCGGTGCGTAGGACAGGACCGGCGCAGCGGTCTTGGCAAGCGATTCCATGGCGGTGGCACGCGCGGTCACGACAGATGCGCGCTGGTCGGCAGCTGCCGGGGCAGCGACAGGCTGCGGCGCAACCGGCGGCGCCGGAGGGACGGCTTCGGCGGCCGGACTTGGGGAAGGGGTTTGCGTGCTGCAGGCTGCCAGCGCCAGCATGCCGAGCGCGGCGAGAGGCATTATGCCGATGGTCTTTTTCATGTTGGACGCCCTTTGGAGTTATTGTCCTGGTAACTTCCTCCAAAGGCGCGTCGGGTGCAACCAAGGTTACATTTTGTATTCCTTATGCGGTGACGACGTTCAGCTCCACGTCGATATTGCCGCGCACTGCTTTGGAATACGGGCAGATGGCGTCGGCCAGGTGGGCCACTTCCGTCACGGCGGCGTGGTCGGCGCCGGGCGCGAATACGGTCAGGCGCGCCTGCAGCAGGTATTCGCCACGGCCCTGGCCCAGGTCCACTTCGATTTCAACGTGGGTGCCGGCCGGCAGGGTGACCTTCTTTTCCTTCGCGGCCAGGCCGACGGCGCCGGAATAGCAGGCCGACCAGGCGCCGGCGAACAGTTGTTCGGCGAGCGGGTGCGGCTGGGTGGCAGCGATGTCGAGCACGCGGCCGGCCGGATTGCCCGGGGTGCTCAGGTGGATGTCCAGCTGGCCTTCGGGATTGCCGGAAAAGATGGCGGCATCGACGGGCGTGGTGCGGGTTTTGCCGGTGGCGAGGACTTTGGTGATTTTGCTCATGTTGGGCTCCGATGGGTTGATGATTTAAATCGCGTACGATGTAAGCGTGTCCGAAGTATAGCGGACGCATTGGCGATGTCAAGCGGATTCGATTACATCGCATGCGAACCAATGGAGCCGAAAAACCGGGGCACGGCCCGCGGGGCCGGCCCCCGGCTCGCTAGCGGGCGGTCAGGGATTTGGCGAGGTTGTTGCGCAGCTTGAGCACCGCTTCGCGGGTTTCGGCGAATTCCGCGTCCGTCAGGCCGCAGGCTCGGGACAAGTCCGCACTGTAGGCGCGCTCGCGCAGCGCCCGGCCTTCTTCGGTCAGGCTGACCAGCACCTGGCGCTCGTCGGCGGCGCTGCGCTGGCGGGTCACGTAACCCATGGCCTCCAGCTTTTTCAGGATCGGTGTCAGGGTGTTCGATTCGAGGAACAGCTTGTCCCCGAGTTCACTCACCATCTGGCCCGATCGCTCGTGCAGGGCAACGATGGTGATGTACTGGGTATAGGTCAGCCCCAGCTCATCGAGCAGCGGCTTGTAGGCTTTGCCGAAGGTGAGGTTGGCGGAGTAGACCGCGAAGCACAGGAAATCCGCCAGCTTGCGGTCTTGCGGCTTGGGGGTGCGTTTTGGTTTGTTCATGGAGCTACTTTATCACGCGTTCCGATTCAATCGCATCAGGTGTAATCGGCACGGCAGCGCTTTCCAAGCAATAATCTCGGGATGAACCGGCCAGCCGCCCACACGATGAAGAGAAGTTATTATTTGATAACTTTTCTATTGCTGCTCACTCCCGCCCTGCTGATCTGGCAGCATTTCGGGATGACCCGGGTCCTGGAGATTTCACCGCGCCAGCCGTATGGCGTGCGGGTCACCGATGACAGCCAGGTCAACAATGGCAATTCGGTGTCGTCGCTGGAAGTCACCAAGGATTCCATCATCATGCGCTGCAAACTGGGCCGGGCCGCGACCTATCCGTTTTGCAAACTGCAATTCCTGCTCGGCGCTGGCGGCAAAGGAGTGGACCTGTCCCGCTTCGACACGATTTCGTTCGACATGCGCTATTCGGAGCCGGCACCGCAGCTCATCAAGCTGCACCTGATGAATTTTGAACCGGAGTTTTCCACCGTCAGCGACTGGAACTCGCAGCGGTTCAACGAGGCCGAGATCGAGCCCGCAGGACAAGCCAGTTTCACGATCCCGATGAATGTCCTGCGTACCGCGGACTGGTGGCGCAGCACGCACAAGGTGCCCCTGTCCAAGACCTACGCCCGGCTGGATAACGTGACGGCCATTGAACTTTCGACGGGAAACGTTGCGACCGATGTGCCGCTGACCATCGAGCTGCGGTCGATCCAGCTCCGCGGAAAATGGATCTCGCAGGCGAAATTGCTGATGTACCTGGTGTCCGCCTGGATCGGCTTTGGCATTCTCGGCATGCTGGCCATGCAACAGCGCACCGCCGAACTGCGCCAGCAAACCCGCTACCTGCGCACCCTGATCAACACCCTGCCGATGCTGGTATGGCTGAAGGATACAAGCCATCGCTACCTCGCCGTCAACCAGGCGGAAGCCGAAGCTTGCGGGCGCAGCGTGGAAGAAATGGTCGGCAAGTCGGACCAGGAATTGTGGCCGCCCGAACTGGCCGGCCCGTATCACGCCAGCGATGCCGAAGTGATCGCGACCCGCCAGCGTGCGACCGTTGAAGAGGCCGTCGCCGGCGAGAACGGCGTCGCCTGGATGGAAACCTACCGCGCGCCGGTGCTGGACGAAGACGGCACGCTGCTGGGCATGGTGGGCGTGTCGCGCAACATCAGCGAGCGCAAGGCGGCGGAAGAGGCGCGGGAAAAGGCACTTGCGGAAGCGATGCGGCTGGCGCGGCTGCGCAGCGAATTCCTGGCGCAAATGAGCCACGAATTGCGCACGCCGCTGAACGCGATTCTCGGCTATGCGCAAATCCTGCAGCGCGACCCGCATCTGTCCGAGCGGCAGGCCAAGGGCCTCGTCACCATCCACGAAAGCGGCCAGCACCTGCTTACCCTCATCAACGACATCCTCGACCTGGCGCGCGTTGAAGCCGGCAAGCTGTCGCTGGATACCGCCGATATCGATCTTTCCAACTTCCTGCGTATCGTCGGTGACATCATCAGCGTCAAAGCGGAGGAGAAGAGCCTGGCATTCGCCCTGCAGGCTTCGCCGGACTTGCCCGCGGCGATCAAGGCGGACGAGAAGCGCCTGCGCCAGGTGCTGCTTAATCTGCTTGGCAATGCGGTGAAGTTCACCGACCGCGGCGAAATCGTCCTGGACGTACGGCGCGTCGCGGCGGCGGCGAACGACCAGTCAACGGTGCGGCTGCGCTTCGAGGTGCAGGACAGCGGCATTGGCATGGGCGAGGAACAGCTGGCACGCATCTTCCAACCCTTTGAACAAGTGAGCGACATGCAGCGGCGCGGGGCGGGGACGGGCCTGGGCCTGGCCATCAGCCAGCAGCTCATTGGCCTCATGGGCGGAACGATCCAGGTCCGCAGCCAGCTGGGCAAGGGCAGCCTGTTCTGGTTCGAACTGGACCTGCCAGTCGCCGAACCCCAGCTTGCGGCACAGCCCGACCAGGCAGCGATCACTGGCTACCTAGGGCCACGCAGGAAAATCCTGGTCGTGGATGACGTGCCGCACAATCGCGCCATGCTGATTGAAGCCTTGCAGCCGCTTGGCTTCGACGTTCTGGATGCGAACAATGGCGCGGAATGCCTTGAAATGTTGGACGCCGTGCGCCCTGACCTCATTGTGATGGATGTGATGATGCCGGTGATGGATGGACGCGAAGCGACACACCGGATACGCCAGATGCCCGCTGTCGCCGGCATCCCCATCATCATCGTGACTGCGAGCGCGAGCCGCGAGGATGAGGCGAAAAACCTGGAAGCGGGCGCCAACGCTTTCATCCCCAAGCCGATCGAGCTTCATCGCTTGCTGGATCTCATTGGCAAGCTGCTGTCGCTGGCCTGGATCCGGGACGAGGCCGCGCCGGGAAACGTGGACGAGCAGGCGGACTTCATCGCCCCGCCACAAGACGAAATCGAAAAGCTCTACCGGCTGGCCAGGCTGGGCAACATGGGCATGATCAAGGAGCGTGCCGACTACCTGAAGCAGCTGGGGCAGCACTACGTGCCCTTTGCCACAAAGCTGCGGCAGCTGGCGGACAGCTATCAGTCCAAGGCAATCGTGAGCCTGGTCGAACGGTATCGTACCAACCAGGGGTAACGCAAGCCGGATGCGCTGTCTTTACAACATGAATGGAATAGGCAAATCCCGGGAGAACTTGTAGACTTGGGCCATACCCCGTTCCGCACCTGGATGGTGCGGCTATTCAGTGGCGTTAAGACAGCAGCGAGGAGCAGTCATGAGACGAATACTTCCCTTCTGTGCAGCGGCGCTGGTTTCCCTGGCCTGGGTAGCGCCAGCGTCGGCCGAACTGGTCATCATTGTCAACCCTGCCAATCCCGCGACACGCATGTTCCCTTCGCAGGCTGCGCAATTCTTCCTTGGGGGATCGGTGATGTTCACACCGATCGAACAACCTGCGGATTCTCCCATCCGCGCCGAGTTCTATAAAAAGGTCCTGGAAAAGGAACCCGCCCAGGTTGAAGCAATCTGGTCGAAGATGGCCTTTACCGCCAAGGGCAAGCCACCGGTGGAAATGAAGAACAGCGCCGAAGTCAAAAAGGCGGTGGCCGCCAATCCCAAGGCGATCGGATATATCGAAAAATCCGCAGTGGACGATACCGTCAAGGTGGTCGCCACGGTACAGTGAGCAGCTTCGTCAAGGAGTCAGCCATGAGAACAATATTTGCGGCCGCATTGCTCGCGTTGGGCGCCCAGGCCGGGGCAACGGATTTTGGCGAAGACAAGTCCTGGCATGTGACCGGTTTCTATAGCCTGACCGGCGCCAAGGTGTTGTCGGGCTCGGCGCTTGGCAGCAGCGCCCCGTGGAAATACCAGCGATGGGATTGCCCGTGCACCATCCAGGGTTGGGAATACACGGCCGTGTATGAGAAAAACAACGGCTGGCAATTCGACCAGGAGTCGCTGCTTGGCGTTCAGGTCCGGAAGGATTTTTCACCGACCTTTTCCGCGACTGCGCAACTGGTGGCGCGCGCCCTGAACCCTAACCGGGGCAATGCGCCAACCCTGGATTGGGCTTACCTGACCTGGCAGCCGGAACAGGATTCCGCCTGGACCTTCCAGGCCGGGCGCTTCCGGATTCCGCTGTACTACTACAGCGACTATCTTTACATCGGCTACGCTTATCCATGGGTGCGGCCCGCTCCGGACGTGTATGGTTGGCCGATTTATTCCTACAACGGCGCGAACGTCACCTATCGCACCCAGCTGGGCCAGACCGACTGGGCGGCGACGGTTCACGCCTGGGCCGGCAGCTACACCCAGCATAACGACGCTTATGACACGCGCATCTATTGGACCGATCCGACCCATGAAGCGTGGAAGGAAATCCTCGGCACCTATGTATCGGTGAACCGCGGCGGTTTCGATGTGCGCGCGATGTTCATGACCTATAAGGACAACTTGTGGCAGGACGCCCCCGGTGGGGGACGCAACTACTTGCTCGGTGTGCAGGACCAGCGCACGCGGATCATGGGCATTTCCGCCAACCTGGATTACAACAATTGGCTGGTCAAATCGGAGCTCGATCGCTACGAGCAGGTAGACGAAGCGAAAGGCCTTAACGGCATCTACAAATACGCGCTGTTCGGCGTCGGCTACCAGTATGGCAAATGGACGCCGATGCTGACCATGTCGCGCTATCGGACGGTGGCGACCCCGATTGAAGGACGCAATACCAGGTACGCCTCGCTGCGCTGGGACTTCCGCAAGAATACGTCCCTGAAAGTGCAGTACGACATCAGCAAGGATAAGTCCGAATACAGCTATCCCTTCTTCGGCGATTCAAAGCTGCTGTCGGTTTCGCTGCAAGGCGTGTTCTGAGCTGCTTACTCCACCGTGACCGACTTCGCCAGGTTGCGCGGCTTGTCGACGTCGGTGCCGCGGGCCAGGGCGGTGTGGTAGGCCAGCAGCTGCAGCGCCACCACGTGCAGGATCGGCGACAGCTGGCCATAGTGTTCCGGCAGGCGGATCACATGCAGGCCGTCGCCTGAAGTGATGCGGGAGTCGACGTCGGCGAAGACGTAGAGCTGGCCGCCGCGCGCGCGCACTTCCTGCATGTTCGACTTCAGCTTCTCCAGCAGCGCGTCGTTGGGGGCGATGGTGACGACCGGCATTTCGTCGGTGACCAGCGCCAGCGGGCCGTGCTTCAGTTCTCCGGCCGGATAGGCTTCGGCGTGGATGTAGGAAATCTCTTTCAGCTTCAGCGCGCCTTCCAGGGCAATCGGGTAGTGCATGCCGCGGCCCAGGAACAGGGCGTTTTCCTTGCGGGCGAATTCTTCGGCCCAGGCGATGATCTGCGGTTCCAACGCCAGCACCGAGGCGATGGCGGACGGCAGGTGGCGCATGGCTTTCAGGTGCGCCGCTTCCTGTTCGTCGGTCAGCAGGCCGTTCACTTGCGCCAGGCTGAGGGTCAGCAGGAACAGGGCGGCCAGCTGGGTGGTGAAGGCTTTGGTGGAGGCCACGCCCACTTCCACGCCGGCGCGGGTGATATAGGCCAGTTTGCATTCGCGCACCATGGCGCTGGTGGACACGTTGCAGATGGTGAGGGTGTGCTGCATGCCCAGGTCGCGCGCGTGCTTCAGGGCGGCGATGGTGTCGGCGGTTTCGCCGGACTGGGAAATCGTCACCACCAGCGTCTTGGGATTCGGCACGCTGTCGCGGTAGCGGTATTCGGAGGCGATCTCCACATTCACCGGTACCTTGGCGATCGATTCGATCCAGTACTTGGCGGTCAGGCCGGCGTAGTAGCTGGTGCCGCAGGCCAGGATCAGCACGCGGTCGATTTCCTTGAACACCTTGTAGGCGCCGTCGCCGAACAGTTCCGGCATGACGCCGGTCACGCCTTCCAGCGTGTCGCCCACCACGCGCGGCTGCTCGAAGATTTCCTTCTGCATGAAGTGGCGGTAAGGGCCCAGTTCCGCCGCGCCGGTGTGGGCGTGCACGGTCTTCACTTCGCGCTGCACCTGCTTGCCGTCGGCGTCGACGATCCAGGTGCGGCCCAGCTGCAGGTCGACCACGTCGCCTTCTTCCAGGTAGATGATCTGGTCGGTGGTGCCGGCCAGCGCCAT
>CBHWEO010000029.1:0-31560 GCA_966112955.1 uncultured Duganella sp.
GCCTGGTGTGGGGCGCCGGGCTGATCTGCCCGGCGGGGGTGTCCCCCGCCGGGTCACACCCCATCACCTCCCATAAGGCCGCGCCAGCGGCTCGCCAATGAACAGCCCCTGCGCCGGCCAGGCCACGCTGCGCCAGTACGCTTCGATGGCCGTGGCCCCGCCCAGGTAATGCTGCATCAGCACCGTCGGGTGCGGAAATTTCTGCCAATGGTTGCACGGTTCGCTGACCGTGCCATAGCTGGCCGTGGCGCCCGCCTCCAGCCAGCGCAGGCTGCTCATCTGCCCGCTGCCCTGCAGCTCGCCGCCAAAGGACGTCAGGTGGTCGGCCAGCGCCCCGGGCAGGAAGCGCAGCGTCTCCAGCTTGTCGACGCGCGCCATGCCGGTCTGGTAAAACATGATGTCCTGCGCCCCTTCCAGCACATCCTGCCGCAGCGTGTGGATGGTGAGCTTGCGCGCCGGGATGGCGCCACTGGGCGGGAAGAAACGCGCACGGCTGTTGCGCGTGGCCTCGCTGGTCTGCAGGAAGTAGGCGCCGGCCGGCGGCACGCTGAAGCCGGCCGCCTTGCCGCGCTCGGCCACCGCGCGCGCCACATCCAGTGGTTCGGCCGGCAGCAGCATCGACAGCCGCATGCCGGGCGGCAGCACCTTGGCGTTGAAATAAGGGTTCTTGCGGCCCGGTGCGCAACTGCGCTCGCATTGCCGCGCATCGAAGCCCAGCGTGTAGGCGCTGGTCAGGCTGTTGCATTCCACCGCATAGGGCGCCGTCCAGGCGAACAGCAGCGCGCGCACGTCGGCGCCAAGCTGGCGGTCGATGTCGGCCTTCAGGCGCGCGAAGGCGTCGCGCTCCAGGCGCGGCGGCTTGCCGGGGATGCTGACGTGGACGATGCGGGCAGGCGGAATGCCGCGCAGCCGGGCGTAATAAGCGCCCAGGGCCACGCTGGCGGGATCGGCGTCATTGACGGCCAGCGCCAGCTGGCCCGGGCCCAGCGCGGGCGGTATGGACGATGGGGATTGGGCACGCGCCCCGGCTGCCAGCAGCAGGAGCGCGATGCGGGCGCAGCGCTTAAGTGCGCTGGTAGACATCCTCGAAGCGGACGATATCGTCCTCGCCGAGGTAACTGCCCGACTGGACTTCGATCAGGTGCAGCGGCAGCTTGCCCGGGTTCTCCAGGCGATGGCTCATGCCGATCGGGATGTAAGTCGACTCGTTCTCGGTCAGCAGGGTCACCTTGTCGCCGCAGGTGACGCGCGCCGTACCCGACACCACCACCCAGTGCTCGGCGCGATGGTGGTGCATCTGCAGCGACAGCTTGCCGCCCGGGTTGACGGTGATGCGCTTGACCTGGAAGCGGTCGCCCATGTCGATGCCCTCGTAGCAGCCCCACGGACGGTACACCTTGGTGTGGTGCACGTGCTCGGTGCGGCCGTTGGCCTTCAGGTGGTCGACCACCTGCTTCACGCGCTGCACCTGGTCCTTGTGGGCCACCAGCACGGCGTCCGCGGTTTCCACGATCACCAGGTCCTGTACGCCCACTGCCGCCACGATGCGGCCTTCGGCGCGCACCAGGCAGTTGGTGGCATTGTCAGTGTAGACGTCGCCGCGCGTCACGTTGCCGTTGCCGTCGGCCTGCTGCACTTCCGCCAGCGCCGACCAGGATCCCACGTCGTTCCAGCCGATCGCAGCCGGCACCACCACGGCGTGCCTGGTGTGCTCCATCACCGCATAGTCGATCGAGTCGGACGGGCAAGCCGTGAACGCGGTCTCGTCGAGGCGGCAGAAGTCCAGGTCGCGGTACCCTTTGGTGACCGCTTCCTCGCTGGATTTCGCCATCTCGGGCTGGAACTGGGCCAGCTCCTTCAGGTAGGCGTCGGCGCGGAACAGGAACATGCCGCTGTTCCAGAAGAAGTTGCCGGCGTCGACGAAGCCCTGCGCCGTGTCACGGTCCGGCTTCTCGACGAAGCGCGCCACCTTGAAGCAGCCTTCGGCCGCCAGCGGCTCGCCGCTCTGGATGTAGCCATAGCCGGTTTCCGGCGCGGTCGGCACGATGCCGAAGGTGGCCAGGGCGCCGCCCTCCACCTGGGTCGCGGCGCGCTGGATCGCCGCGTAGAAGGCGTCGACATCCTTGATCACATGGTCGGCCGGCAGCACCAGCATGACCGCCTGCGGGTCGATCGCTTTCAGGTAATGGGCGGCGGCGGCCACGGCCGGCGCGGTGTTGCGGCCCACCGGCTCCAGCAGGATGCCGAGCGGGTGGATGCCGATTTCGCGCATCTGCTCCGCGACCAGGAAACGGTGTTCATTGCCGCACACGACCAGCGGCGCCATCATGCCGGCGCGGCCGGCCAGGCGCAGCGCGGTATCCTGCAGCATCGTCTTGTCCGTGACCAGGGGCAGCAATTGCTTCGGCAAGGCCGCGCGCGACAGGGGCCACAGGCGGGTGCCGGCGCCGCCGGACAGGATGACGGGGTAAATTTTCATGACTTATTCTGTTTTTTGATGATTAGATTGCTGAGTTTACAACATTTTCAGCCTGGCGGCGGCTGCTGCGGCGGTCGCGCGCATTGCTCCACTCACCGGACCCGACCTGCGAAACATGCCGCATTTCGCCAGCGCGGTCGACACTATAATCCTTAAATACGATCAATTCGTCGAGCGTAACGTCTGGTAACACACGAGTATATTCGAACAGGACGCTGCGCACTACCCGCGCCCCGGCGCAGATATGGCTGCCATGGCCGATCCAGGCCGGGCCGATGATGGTGGCGCCAGCCTCGATGCGGCAGCCGGACCCGATATACACCGGCCCCACGATGCGGGTGCCGCCGCTCCAGTCGATGCTGGTGTTCAGGCCTACCCACAGGCCTTCCCGCTCCTGCACACCCGGCACGTTCATGTGCGCCACGCCGCCCGTCATCACGCCCTGCAGCACTTCCCAGTAATCCTTGACGCTGCCGATGTCGATCCAGTCGAACTTGCGCGTCTGGCAATAGAACGGCAGGCCGCGCCGCGCCAGCAGGGGGAACAGCTCGGAACCGATGTCGAACACCTGGCCGGAAGGGATCAGGTCGATCACTTCCGGCTCGAACAGGTAAATGCCGGTGGATGCGCAATTCGACTTGGCCACGGCGCGCGCCGGCTTTTCCTGGAAGTCGAGCACGCGGCCATCCGGGTCGCTGACCACCACGCCGTAACTGCTGACCTTATCCCACGGCACTTCGCGCGTGATGACGGTCGCCATGGCGCCCTTGCGGCGGTGCTCGTGCAGGGCCGATTTCAGGTCCAGGTCGATCAGCGCATCGCCGCACAGGATGACCGCGGTCTCGTCGAAGAAACCGCCGAATTCCTGGATCTTCTTGATGCCGCCGGCCGAGCCCAGCGGTTCCGGCACCACTTCGCCCTGGTCGTTGGTATAGCCTTCGAAGGAATAGCCGATCTGCACGCCGAACTGGTGGCCTTCGCCGAAATACTCCTCGATCTTTTCATGCAAGTAGCTGACGTTGACCATGATTTCGCTGACCCCGTGGCGCTGCAGGTGCTCGACCAGGTAAGCCATCACCGGCTTGCCAAGGATGGGAATCATCGGCTTGGGCAATTCGTAAGTCAAAGGGCGTACCCGCGTGCCTTTGCCGGCCGCCAGAATCATTGCTTTCATGGGTTTTCTCCTCAACGGGCACTATGGCCAGAGCTTTGCCAGCGCCAGGCGTCGGCACACATCCGGGCGACGTCATAGCGCGCCTTCCAGCCCAGTTCACGCTCGGCCAGGGATGGATCCGCATAGCAGGCGGCGATATCGCCCGGCCGCCGCGCCACAATCTTGTAAGGTACCGGTTTGCCGCTGGCAGCCTCGAACGCACGTACCATTTCGAGGACACTGTTGCCGCGGCCCGTCCCCAGATTGTAGGTAAATATGCCGGCCGATGTCGCCAGCTTGTCCAGGGTCTTGACGTGGCCTTGCGCCAGGTCCACCACATGGATGTAATCGCGCACGCCCGTGCCATCGGGGGTCGGATAGTCGCCGCCGAACACGTTCAGGTATTCGCGCCGCCCCACCGCCACCTGCGCCACGTAGGGCAGCAGGTTGTTCGGGATGCCGCTCGGTTCCTCCCCGATCAAGCCGCTTTCATGCGCGCCCACCGGATTGAAGTAGCGCAGCAGCGCGATGCGCCAGCCGGCATCGGCCTTGGCCGTGTCGCGCAGGATGTCTTCGATCATCAGCTTGCTGTGGCCGTAGGGATTGGTGGCCGACAGCGGGAAATCCTCGGTGATCGGCACGCTGGCCGGATCGCCGTACACGGTGGCGGAAGAACTGAACACCAGGATCTTGACGCCCGCTTCCGCCATGCACTCGAACAGCACCACGCTGCCGCCCACATTATTGTCGTAATAGCGCAGCGGCTGGGCCACCGATTCGCCCACGGCCTTGAGCCCGGCGAAATGGATCACCGCATCGATGCGGTGGGTGCCGAACACCGCCTGCATGGCGGCGCGGTTGCGGATGTCCGCTTCATGGAAGGCGAATTCGCGCCCCGTGATCTGCTGCACGCGGCGCCGCACCGAAATATCGGCATTGCTCAAATTGTCGACAACGACTACCTCATGCCCGGCCGCCATCAGTTCGACGACGGTATGCGAGCCGATATACCCCAGGCCACCAGTAACCAGTATCCTCACTCAGCCTCCTTAGCGATCAGCGCGGGTGCGGAATACAGGCACTCATAGGCTGCCAGCAGCTTGGGCGCTTCGTATTCCCACTCCAGTTCATTGACCACCCGGTTGCGGCCATAGGCGCCCATGCGGGCGCGGCGTTCCGGGTCGTCCAGCAATTCCACGATTTTGAGGGCCATGTCGACCGGATCGTTCTTCGCCGCGTACAGCGACGCATCCTGTGCCGACACCCTGCCCTCCGTCAGGTCGAACTGTACTATAGGTTTGCCCAGCGCCATATACTCCATGATCTTGTTCATGGTGGATTTGTCGTTCATTTCGTTGGCCACGTCGGGATTGACGCAGACGTCGGCCGTGTTCAGCATTTCCAGCAGCTGCTGGTCGGGCACGCGGCCGGTGAAGGTCACGTAGTCGGCCACGCCCAGTTCGCGCGCCAGCTCCTGCATCTGCTCCAGCGAGGTGCCGCCGCCCACCAGGCCGAAATGGATGTCGGTGCGGCCCATGTCGTGCACCACGTGGCGCACGCTTTGCAGCAGCAGGTCGATGCCTTCCTGCGCGCCCATCACGCCGACATAGCCGACCAGGTAGCGCCGCCCCTGCTTCAGCGCTGGCACCGGCGGCAGCACGCGCAGCCGGTCCAGCTTGGGGCCGCTGCGCACCACGTATACCCGGTCCGGATCCATGCCGCCCCGCCCCACCGCGATGCGCTTGTACGATTCGTTGGTGGCGATCGACACGTCGGCGGTGCGGAAGGTCAGCCGCTCCAGCCACACCATCATCTTGTAGAAGAAGTCGCGCCGGCCGAACTTGGCCTCGTACAGCTCGGGGTTGATGTCGTGGTGGTCGAACAGGAAGCGCTTGCCCAGCGCAACCTTGAAGAAGCCGCCGATCAGGAACAGCAGGTCGGGCGGGTTGCAGGCATGGATCACGTCGAAGCCGTGGCGGAACAGCACCTTCCACGCCAGGCGCGAACTGTGGAACAGCGCCGCCGCATACTCGATGGCATAGCCCAGCGCCCCTTCCGCCTCCATCGGCAGCTTGTAACGGTAGATATGGATGCCGTCGATTTCCTCGTAGCGGCCCTCGTAGCCCTTGCCGGTCGGGCAGATGATCGCCACCTGGTAGCCGTTGGCATGCAGGGTGGTCGCCTCCTGCCAGACGCGCCGGTCGAACGGCGATGGCAGGTTTTCGACGATGATCAGGACACGGCGGCGCTCCGCCTGGTTACCAGCAGATGCCATCGTACGACCCTTCGCTCTGCTTGGCGGTAACACGCACCAGGTCCACCAGGTGCTGCCCCGGCCGCAGCCGGTCGGGCACCGACTGGAACTCGGGCGCGCCATTGCCGATCACCACCGTATCGGCAAACTCCAGTACCGCATCCATCGAATCGACCATCAGGCGCGAGATGTGGGGGATGATGTTCATGATGTAGTCCTGGTTGGCGCCGGTCAGCGCCGCCAGCTTCACATTCCGGTCGTACAGCCGCAGGTCGTAACCCTTGCCGATCAGGTGTTCGATCACGTCCACCAGCGGCGACTCGCGCAGGTCGTCGGTGCCGGCCTTGAACGAGAAGCCGAGGATGCCCACCTTCCTGCCCGGCTTTTCCATCACCATCTTCAAGCCCTTTTCCACCTGCTTGTGGTTGGATGGCAGGATGGCGTTCAGCAGCGGCAGTTCCAGGTCGAGCTGGCGCGCCTTGTAGATCAGGGCGCGCACGTCCTTCGGCAGGCAGGATCCGCCGAAGGCGAAGCCGGGCTTCATGTAGTACGGCGACAAATTGAGCTTGGTGTCCTTGCAGAAGATCTCCATCACCTCGTGGCCATCGATGCCGATGGCCTTGCAGATATTGCCGATCTCGTTGGCGAAGTCGACTTTCAGCGCATGCCAGGTATTGTCGGTGTACTTCACCATTTCCGCCGTTTCGACGTCGGTGCGCACCACCGGCGCGTCCATGCCGGCGTACAGCTGCAGCAGCAGTTCGCCCGAGCGCTGGTCCGTCTCGCCCACCACCGTCTTGGGCGGATGGTGGTAATCGTGCACCGCCGTGCCCTCGCGCAGGAATTCGGGATTGCTGCATACGCCGAAATCGACGCCGGCGCGCTTGCCCGAGGCCTGCTCCAGTGTCGGGATCACCAGCGAGCGCATGGAGCCGGGCAGCATGGTGCTGCGCGCCACCACCACGTGGAAGCTTTCCTTCTCGCGCAGCGCGGCGCCGATCTGTTCGCACACCTTGCGCACCGCGCTCAGGTCCAGGTTGCCGTTCAGCTGCGACGGCGTGCCCACGCAGACCAGCGAAATCTCGCTGTCCATCACCGCATCGCGCACATTGTCGGTGGCGCGCAGGCGCCCGTCGCGCACGGCGTCGGCGATCATGCCGCCGATGTCCTTCTCGATGATCGGGGTGCGCCCTTCATTGATCAGGCCAACCTTGGTGCGGTTGGGATCGACACCAATCACGGTATGGCCTTCCGCCGCCAGGCAGCCCGCCGACACCGCACCTACGTAGCCCATGCCAAAGATACTGATCTTCACGATGACGCTCCTTCAAATAAGGCAATCTCGGTCACGATCGTGGCGGTACCGCGTATGGTCCCGTGCCACCTGGCTGTCGTGATGCCGGCTTTGCTGTCAAAGCTGCGCGAGATCCATCCCGCGATCGGCGCCGTGCTGGCGCAATAGAGTTGCGGGCCTGTCCCGAAATCGCAGCGCATGTGCAGCGCCTTGCCGCCGCGTGCGGCCTGCAGTGTTTGCCCGGCTGTTTCGGCGCGGCAGCCTTCCGCAAAATGCCAGTGCAGGGCTACCTCGTGCTCGCCAAGGCATTCTAGGCGATCTTCCACTTGGACCGTGTTCCGTTTGGCATCGAAGCGCACGCTGCGGCGGTGCATGACGGGGTCGCGCAAGCGCATGTAGCCATCCTGGCTGCCGGCGAAGAAATGCGTCGCATCGTGCGCCAGCGCGACAGCGCGGGCCTTGTGCAGCCACATGAAATTGCCGCCGATCTCGGACTGGTTGAGTCCATCGACTTCGACCGTGTTGTGCGCGGCCGTGCTGCGGAAATAGTCGCGCCACTGGCGCTGCGTGTGGTAGGCGTACGTGCCCGGGTCCACCAGCAGCTCCACCCCGCCCATCGACAGCGTGAAGGCCAGCGCGTCGGCATGGCCGTGCGCCGCCAGCGACAGGTAGCCCAGCGGGCCGCTGTCGATCACGATGCGGACTTCGCGCGCCGTGTCGAAATCCTTGCCGAGCAGGTAGTAGCCGCCCTGCGGGAAGGCCATGCGCGGCGGCTCGCACACCGCCACGGCCAGCGGCGGCAAGCCGGCCCAGCGCGCGGCCGCGTCGGCGAACAGCCAGCGGTTGCGGTCATCCAGCGAGCCCGCCTTGGCCTTGAAGTCGGCGCGCCCGAACAGCAGCGCGGCGCTGGCCAGCAGGGAACGGTACGGCGGCCCGGCGGCCGCATCGAGGCGCAGCATGCGCGCATCGTCGGCATCGCCGATCATCGGCACGTTGCCGCCCACATCCATCACGGCCGCCAGGAATTCCGCCATGCGCTCCAGGCGCGCCAGCCAGTCGGCCGGGAAACTGCGGCCATTGGCGCGCGCGGCCAGCTGGCACAGCAGCATCATGTCCATCACTTCATGGTGGTAGTAGATGGCCTGTTCCTTGTTGACGCCATCCTCCCAGTTCTGCCGCAAGCCCTGCTCGACCAGCCCGCGTTCGGCCAGCGCCAGCCAGCGCGCGCTCTCCGGCCAGCAGGGCCATTGCAGGCTGGCGATGTAGAGCCCCATGTACTCGCCCAGCAGGTGGTTGTTGGCGGACGAATGGCGCGACAGGTGGTGGCTGATGAAGTGGCAGTGCTTGTACACGGCGTTGAGCCAGCGCTGGCGCCAGTCGTCGTCGATGGTATCGGCCAGCAGTTGCCAGGCGGCCGCCCAGTTCAGCAGGCGCACGCCCAGCTCCAGCGAACTGGCCCAGTGCACGCCCTGCGGGTAGGGGCACTGGTCGAGCCAGGACGTCAGCAGCGTGCGCGCGCCGTCGCGGTATTTGCGCTCGCCGCTGCAGCGCCAGGCCTGCGCCAGCGTCACCAGTTCCAGGTGGCGGCTCGGCTCCCACAGGTATTTGATGTCGCCCACCAGCGACGCGTCGCGGTAGTCGATCGACGGCCCCGGCGCCATCGGCGCCACGGTGCCGGTGCGCGGGTCGCGGTTCCAGGCCGGCGGGAAGCCCAGCTGGGCGCCGCGCAAGGCGAACACGTTCCAGCGTCCCGCCAGCAATTCATCGGCGGCCGCGTACAGCGCCGCCGCATCGATCCCGGCGGGCGCGACGCCGGCCGGTGCCGCTGCGACGAACGCCGTGCCGAAACGGCCCAGCGCAGGCACGGGAGGATAGCTGGCCAGCCCGAGGCCCAGCGCGGCCGCCTTGCGGCGCGCCAGCTGGCTCACGCGCCATAGCACTTCGGCGGGCCCCATCAGCTTGAGGCGGTTGATTTTCCAGGCGAGAGCAGTCATTGCGGCACGAACCCCAATTCACGATACAGCCGCTCCACACGCGGCAACACGGCGTCGCTGCTGAAGGTGGATTCCACCTTGCGCCGCGCCGCCTCCCCCATGCGCCGGGCCAGCGCATCGTCCTCCAGCAACTGGGCCAGGCGCGCCGCCAGCGCATCGATGTCGCCCGGCGCCACCAGGAAGCCTTCCACGCCATCGGCCACCGCTTCCGGTATGCCGCCGACGGCCGTAGCCAGCACCGGCAAGCCGGCCGCCATGGCTTCCAGCACGCTCATGGGCAAGCCCTCGAAATAGGACGGCAAGGCGAACAGGCGTGCCAGCGCCAGCTGCCGCTGCTTGCCCTCCCCGCTCACCCAGCCCAGCACCTGCACCTGGCCGGCAATGCCCATGCGCGCCGCCTGCGCCCGCACCGCTTCCAGCTCGCCGTCGCCGCCCAGGCGCAACTGCAGGCCCGCCAGCTGCGGCGCCACCCGCGCCGCCGCCTGCAGCAGGTCGAAGCTGCCCTTCTGCTGCCCCAGCCTGCCCAGCGACAGCACGGCGCCCGGGCTGCGCGCTTCCCACTGGCTGGCCGGCGGCAGCAGCACGGGGTTGTACAGGCAAACCACCTGCGGCACGCGGAAGGCCGACTGCACCCACTGCCGCCAGCCTTCCGACAGCACCACCACGCGCGCGCTGTGCTCGAACACGTAGCGCACGAAACGCTGCCGCAGCGGCCCGCATTCCTCGCCGTAGAAGCGCGCGAAGCCGCCGCCGTGCAGGTGCAGGATGGCCGGCACGCGGAACAGCCTGGCCAGCAGGAAGAAGCCCGACTTGCGCCAGAAGCTGGCGCGCGAGGCCAGGTGCATGTGCACCAGGCCGACCCGCCCGCGCAGCAGCAGGCCGGCAAACACCGCATAGGCGCGCAGCATGGCGCCCAGCTTGCGCCAGCGGCTGCCGTCGCAATGGGTGGCAATGTAGCGCACGCCGAAGCGCTGCAGCAGCCCGGCTTCCTGGTACACGCGCACCACGGCAGCGATGCCGCCCATGGTTTCCATGGCTGTGCCGAGCATGACGATGGCCTTCATGTGCGCCGCCCATCCTGCCATTCGTTGACGATCCAGCGGAACTTGCCGGCCGCGGTGTCCGGCAGCTCATCGCGCAGCACGATGGTCAGCCGCACCGTGGGATCGACCATGGTGCGCACGTTGTGGATCAGCAGTTCCTCGTCCGCTTTCGAATAGCCGGTGTCCGGCACGATGCGCAGCTCCCAGTGCGCCGGCCCCACCTGCGCCACCTGCGACTTGCGCAGGTTCCTGGCGTACTTGAAGGCGAAAGTCATCACCGACGGGCTGATTTCGGAACCGTCGCCGCCGGTGACGCGGTCTTCCAGCTTGCCCGTCACCGGCTCGATCATCGGGAAGTTGCGGCCGCAGGCGCAGCGCCCCGGCTTCCAGGCGGTGCGGTCGCTCAGGCGGTAGCGCACCAGCGGCATGGCCAGGTTGTGCAGCGTGGTACCCACCACGTGGCCGTCGATGATTTCCACGAACGAGTAATCCGGGTTCAGGTGCATGGCGCCGTGCTCGCATTGCGTGGCAAAGGCCACCCGTTCGGCATTGCCGTACATGTCCATGATGGTGCAGCCCAGGCGCTCGCGGATCAGCTCGGCCTGGTGCTCGTACACCGGCTCGGAGCCGGTGAACACGAACGGGATGTGCAGCGTCGTGCCGCGCCGCTGCAGGTATTGCGCCAGCGTGTAGGCCGCCGACGGATAGGCCTGCATCATGAAAGGTGAAAATTCGCGCAGCTTGTCGATGATGGCGTCCACGCAGCCGTCGCGCAGGTGGCGCGAGGACACCAGCAGCTGCCGGTTGTAGCGGTTCTCGAACCAGAACGGCGGCGTTTCGCGCTCGATCGGCGTCACCAGGTCGCCGCGCAGGGTGGCGCGCGGCATGCCGTCGACATAACCGCTCCAGCGCCAGTGGCGCTTGATGAAGGCTTGCTCCATCTGCACCGAACGGATGCTGCGGAAAATCGACAGCGGCGCGCCGGTGGAGCCGCTGGTCTTGCCCAGCGCATGCCAGGGCCGCTTCACGCCGCCGTTCGGGTACAGCCGCTGCGGATTGGCCACCAGGGTCGGCTTGTCGACGATGGGGAACAGCTCGCGCAGCACCTGGCGCGCTTCCGACGGCGCGAAGTCGCGCGGGAGGTGCGCGTAATACGGCAGTTGCGTGATGGCGGCCTGCAGGCTGCGGTGCAGCAGGCGGTCCACCAGGGCCTGCTGCGCTTCCTCGTCCATGGTTTCATGCGCGCGCAGCCGGTCCACCAGGCGCCGGCACAGCACATTGTCGCGCACCAGGGCCCGTCCGCCGTACTTCAGTTCATGGCGCAATTCATCGAACATCGAGCACCCTCCTGTATCGTTCCGCCACCGCGGCGCCGAGCACCCGGTAGCTGCGTTCCGCTTCGATGAAGGCCGGACCGGCCGCCGCCCGCGCGCGCGCCGCGTCGGGGTCGCGCAGGATGGCCAGCAGCGCTTCGGCCATCGCCTGCGGCGTGCTGGCCGAGAGCCAGCCGGCGCCGCTGGCCGCCAGCACGGCCGCCTGGTCCGGGATGTCATTGCCGACGCAGGGCATGCCCAGCGCCAGGTATTCCAGCAGCTTGGTGGGCGAGCTGACGTCGTACAGGGCGCCGCGCGGCACGTACGACACGGCCGCCTGCGCCCCCAGCAGGTATTCCCAGGCTTGCGCCGCCGGCAGCCAGCCGGTCACCTGCACCGCCTCCGCCAGGCCGCGCTCGCGCGCCGCCTGCAGCAGCTGCGCCACGTCGGCCTGCTGCGGCGCGCCGCCGATCAGCAGCAGGCGCGCGTCCGGCTGCTCGCGCCGCACCAGCTGCAGCGCATCGAGCAGCACGTCCAGCCGCCGCGCGCGGTCCAGGGTCCCAAGGTAGGCGATCACCGGCTGCCGCTCCCAGCCCGGCCACGGGCGCCCCTGCAGCGGGCGCACCACGTTTTCCATGTCCACGCCCATCGGCACGGCGCTGACCCGCTCGCGCGCGATGCCGTGGCTGCATACGTGGCGCGCCATCGCTTCGCTTTGCACGAACACATGGTCGGCGCGCGGCAGCAGCACGCGGTACAGCAGCCAGCGTTCGGCCAGGCCCTTCAGCAGCACCAGCCTGGAACGCCAGCCGCCCACGGCGCGCGCCCGTTCGATGCGCCCTTCGCTCATCAGGTAGGACACCCAGTACACCATCGGCAAGCCTTTCAGGCGCGCCACCGCCAGCGCCAGCAAGCCGATCGACACCATGTCGCGCACCTGGATCGCGTCGCAGCCGGCGCGCCGCGCGCCCAGCAACGCGCGCAGGCACAGCGCCAGGAACGACAGCTCAGCCTTCCAGCGCGCGCCGATGCTGGCGCGGCGCGCGGAGGCAAATCCCTGGCCATCGGGCGGCGCCGCGCTGCCCTTGCCCACCACATGGCATTGCACGCCGTGGCGCGGCAGGTATTTGCCGAACAGGGTCGCCACATCGGCCCGGAACGTGGGCAGCGGTTCCGGCACCAGCTGGAGGATACGCAGCGGCCGGTCCATGGCTCATCCCAGTAGGAACTGCTCGATATCGGCGCCCGGCTCGCCGCGCTGCGCCAGCCGCGCCGCTGCCTGGCGCACGCGCTGCGCCAGTTCTTCGCGCCAGGCCGGCTGCCGCAGCGCGCCGGCCAGCGCCGCGCGCATGGCTTGCACGTCGCCGTGCGGCACGAAGCCGGGATAGTCGGCGCCCAGGTATTCTTCGATCGCTTCATGGCGCGTGGCCACCAGCGGCTTGCCATGGCGCAGCACGCGCAGCAGCACACTCTGGCCGCAGGCTTCGCCGGCGCCGCGCAGCGGCATCGCCACCACGCTGCTGCGCGCCAGCAAGCCTTCGAATTCGTCCTCGGGCAGGTCGCGCAGCACGCGCGTGCTGGCCAGCGCCGGCTCGCGCATGCGGTTGCGTTCCGAAGCCACGATCACCAGCGGCGCCGCCAGCGGTTCGGCCGCTTCCAGCAGCAAGTCGTAATCGCGGTTGGAGAAGCCGCCCGCGAAAATCCCGCCGTCGCCTTCCTGCGGGCTGGCGCGCCCGCCCAGGTCCTGGCGCCACAGGTGGCAATGCACGTCGCGCGGGTCCATGCCGACCTGCTCCACCAGGTTGCGCGCCTCGCCGCGCGAGAAGGCGACAAAACCCAGGCCCGGCACCCGCAGCAGGCGCAGCACGCGGTCGGCCATGCGCCGCGCGCGCTGGCCGTGCACGAAGCACGCCATCACCAGCAAGCGCCGCGGGCGCGGCAGCAGGCGCAGCTTCACCAGCGCCAGCACCGGCAAGGCTTGCCAGCCGACCGCCAGCACGCGGTCTTCACGCCGCCACAGGCCGAACACGCGCAGCAGGCGCGGCGAGAACATCGCCAGCAGGATCGCGGCCTTGCCGCGCATGCCCTGGCCGTCCGGCCCGATGGCCGTGATGCGCGCGCCGCGCGCCGCCAGGTAGTCGGCCACGTCGCGGTAACTGCCCGCCTGCGACAGCAGCACGTGGATCATGCCTGCCTCCCTTCCGCCACCACTTCGCGCAGGATCTGCAAGTACTGGCGGCTGACCACGTCGGCCGTGTGCTCCGAGGCATAGCGCAGCGCGCCGCCGTCCTGCAGCGCGCTGTAGTAGTCGGGGTCGTCGTACAGGCGGCGGATCGCGGACACCATGCCGGGCACGGTTTGCGGCATCATGCCGGTCCAGCCGGGCACGATGTCGAAGGTCGATTGCGGGCACAGCACCGGGGTGCGGGTCGACCAGGCGTCGCACAGGAAGCCCCAGCCGGAATAGCTTTCCGTGTAGGCGAACCAGGCAGCCGACAGGCGCTGCAGCGCTTCCACCCGCGTCATTCCTTCCAGGTATTCGATGCGCTCGCCGAAGCGCTCGCGCAGCTTGTCCACCACGTGGCGGTAGGGGCCGCGCCCGATCACCGTGAAGCGCTTGACGGGCGTGTGCTCCAGGATGGCCGGCACGGTCTCCAGCCAGCGCTCGCAATTCTTGTGGCGGATCAGCGAGCCGACGTAAATCATTTCATCGGGCTGGCGTTCGCGCGCCGGCCGCCATTCCGCCGGCCGCTGCGCGCAATGGGAAGCGTAGTAGATGCGCCGCCCGCGCAAGCCCAGCGCCGACAGGTGCGGCAAGTCGATCGGGTCGTTGCTCATCAGGGCGTCGACCTGGCCGCACACCTGCCACCAGCGCAGGCGCCCGGCCACGCGGCCGATGGCCGGCACGCCGCCGTAATAGCGCCGCCGCAGCAGTTGCAGGGGATCGGCGGTTTCCACGCGCAGCAGGGCCGGCACCGGGTAGTCGGGACGCAGCAAGGCCAGCAGCGGCAGGCAGTGGAAGGAATTGACCAGCAGCACGTCCGGCTGGAAGGCATCGGCGATGGCGCGCACCTGCGGCAGGAATTCTTCCGCGCGCTGGCCCAGCGCCTGCAGGTCGGGGAAGATGCGGTGGATCGGCACGCCCTGGAAGTCTTCGAACTCGGCACCGAGCGCCGTGCTTTTCAGCGGCGACACGCGCGAGGTGATCACTTGCACTGCCACGCCGCTGGCCAGCAGCGGCGGCAGCACGTGGGCCACTTCGTCGAAGGCAGGGTTCAGGCCGGGATAGATTGCAAGTACTCTCATAGCGCTTCACTTAGCCATTGGCGCCCGAGGACGCGGTTGATGAGTTTGCGGTCCATGACATCGAACACACCCAACAATAACAAGGCTGCCGCGAACACGGCGCACAGCAGCAAGGTGCCCAGCAGTGCAGCCGCCGCGCCCTGCCCCGGCACCAGCCATGGCACGGCCAGCGCCAGTGCCAGCGCCGGCAGCGCGCGGCTCCACCAGCGCCAGCCCAGCGGCCAGACGAAACCGCGGCGCGCCATGCCGGCCACCACCAGCCCGTTCACCACCAGCTCATTGCCGAGCAGCGCAGCCGGCACCAGCCACAGGCCCAGCACCGGGCCGCCCAGCCAGGCCAGCAGCGGCAAGGCCAGCAGCGACACCAGCGAGGCCAGCGCCCACATGCCCATCAGGCCGACGGCATTGCACACGATATTCAGGATCAGGCGGTGCAGGCGCAGCACCAGCCAGCCGCACAGCACGGCAAACAGCAGCCGGTATTCGCCGAAGCGGCCGCCGCTGGCCAGCTGCAGCACCAGGTCGCCGTACACGATGGCCACCGCCAGCACGGGCAGCAGGCTCAGCGCGCACACCTTGAACACGAAATGCGCCCAGCGCTGCAGTTCGCCGTAGTCGCGGCTGCCGGCGTAGGCGCCCAGCATGCGCGCGCGCACCACGGAGAACACCACCATGCCGGGCAGGTAGTTGCGGATGATGTCGGTCAGGCGCAGCGCAAAGCCCAGGCCCGCCATGGTTTCCGGCGCCTGGCTGCGCGCCAGCAGCAGGATCAGGCTGGAGGGCGAGTACAGGTATTCGACAATGCTGCTGATGTAGTTGTGCAGCGCCACGGCGCGCAGTTGCGCGCCACGCGGAGGCTGCCAGCCGGGCTGGGCCACCGTGGGCTGGCGCCGCAGCGCGTTGAGGAAACAGCCGGCCGCCAGCAGCAGCGCGGCCCCGCTGGCAGCCAGTTCCGCCAGCAGCAGCGTGCGCGCGCCGGCGCCGCTGCCGGCGGCCAGCAGCACCAGCAGCAGTACCGCGCCGCGCAGCACGGTGACCGCCTGCATGCGGCTTTGCAGGGCCAGGGCTTCCAGGGTATTGTCGCGCAGCACGCGCATGCTGCCTTCCACCAGCAGCAGCATGGCCAGCAGCGGCACCAGCGCGGCCGGCAAGGTGGCCGGGCGCAGGGCGGGCACAGCCAGTACGGCCGCGGCGATCACGGCCAGCAGCAGCGCGCGGCCGGCCGCCACCCCGCCCACCAGGCGCGCCATGCTGCGGCGGTCGCCGTGCAGGCGCACGTCGGGCAGGAAGCGCAGCAGTATCCAGTCGAGGCCGAAACTCGACAGGCCGAGCACCAGCTCGACCAGCGCCATCGCCACCACGTAGTGGCCGAACTCGGCGGCAGGGAGCAGCCGTGCCGACAGCCCCAGCACGGAGGCGGTCAGCACGGCGGTGGGGATTTTCCCCGCCAGGAAAGCGACCAGGTTGCGCCGCGTTTGGGAACCGGAATAAGGTGCGCTCATGGCATGGCCGGTTCCCCCGCTTCGCTTACGGCAGCGGCAAGGTCAGCGTCTGGCTGCCGACCGTCAGCGTGCGGCTGGTGGTGCCGGTGGTCAGGCTCACCGCCGGCTTCTTGCAGCCCACGTCCAGCAGCACCAGGAACTCGCCCTTGGTGGCGGCCGCCCGCGTGAAGGCGGCATGGTCCTCGATCCCGGTGCGCGGCGCCGGCCCGCTGCGCTTGACCAGGGTGGTCCCCGGCGTGATCGAGCGCAGGCACAGCGAACGGTCGCCGTTGACGATGGTGGCAGTGCCGTCGTCATTGGTGGTGATCGGCACCATGGCATGGAAGTTCCACTCCCAGGCCCGGGCGTACGGCGAGGTCAGGGTATCCATCACCACGGCCGCGTCCTGGCTGCGCAGGTACCACACCTTGCGCCGGTTCAGCGACAGCGCGCCTTCGAAGGCCGCCGTGGCATCGCCTTCCACGTAATCCATGGCGGCGCTGGTCGAGAAGCCGGTGATCTTGCCGTTGCGGCCCAGGTTGGCGGTGTTGCCGTCGATGCGCTGGCCGACGCCGTTGTCGTAGGTCACCGCGTTATGCGACTTGGTGGCGCGGTACCAGCTGCCCCACAGCGGCGAGCCGTACCAGTCGTAGTAACCGGCCTCGATCAGCAGGCGCTTGCCGCCGCTGTTCAGCACGATCGAGTTCTGGTCGCCGTGGCTGTGGTTGTAGGAGCCATACGGGCTGGACTTGAAGTACAGCGAGGTGCGCTTCAGGTCGGCCAGCGAGCTGTGCATCGCGGCCCAGCCCACGCTCGGGTAGAACGCGGCATTGGGCGGCGGCGCGGCCGTGCTGACCGTGTTGACCGGCAGCGGCGACGGCGCCTGCAGCAGGGTCAGCGAATCTTCGACGCCCGTCATATTGTTGAAATACCACTTGGCGGCCGGCGTGTTGAAGCGCGCGGCAAAGGCTTTCAGCAGGTAGGTGTTGGGCGTGTCCTCGTGGCCGTCGCCGAACACATGGGTCGGCGTGCCGGGCGGCACGAAGTGGGCCAGGAAGCGCAGGAAGCCGTCCGACCAGGGCTTGCGGTAGACCGACACGCCGAGCGCCTGGCTCAGCGGATCCCAGATCTGCACCGAGAAGTCGGCCGCCGCCTGGCCATAGGCCGTGCCGTTGGCATAGCCGCCTTCCGGGCCGCTCCAGGTGTAGACCTGGTGCAGGTAGGTGCGCACGGAGAAATCGAACCAGGTTTGCGCGGCCGGCACATCACCCAGGTTGAGGGTCGAGATCAGGGCCAGGAAGCCCAGCGTATTGCCGCCGTGCGAGTCATATGGGTACTGGTCCATGCGGCCGTTGCTGCCCGACAGGTCGGTGTAGATGTCGGCGGTGCGGGTGGCAATATTGGCCTGCCAGCGCGAGCGGCGCGTCGCATCCATCTGCGTGTACAGCATGTCCATCGCCTTCGACAGCGACAGCGCAATGGCGCGCGTGGCCTGGTCCTGGTTGGCATAGCTGGTCGGGCCGGTCGGGCTCAGCGCCGCCAGTTCGTCGCCGCGCTTCAGTGCTTCAGCCAGGTAGGTCGGGGCCCGGGCATCGCCCACTTTCAGGCGATACAGCAGGGCCGCCGCCTCGACCTGGTGGCACGTCTTGTTGACGCGGTTGCGGATGTCGGAATTCTGCGCGCTCAGCGCGGTGGTCATGGTGCCGGTATACACCAGCGGCCAGTCGCTGTCCTTCACCGGCGCCATGGTCAGGCGCGATTCCACCACCTCGGTCAGGCGCCGCACCTGGTCGCCGCGTTCGGTGACCATGGTCGAGGTCCATTTGTTATAAGGAAGGAAATCCAGCGCCAGCGTACGGGCGCGCGGATGCGCCAGCACCTTGTTGCGCAAGGTGGCGTTGTCCGGCACTTCGAACTTCAGCGACGTGCTGTCAATGGTGAAATTGCGCACGGTGGACCAGTCCTTGGCCACGGCTTCGGCCAGCGGCACCACGGCCGCCACGGCAGCCGCCTCGATCTGGGCCGCGTTGGCGCCGGACGCTGCCGCCTTGGCGCGCGCCGCCGCGTCGGCATCGTTCATGGCCTGGGTGCGGGTGAACGGCGCCACCTTCCAGGTGTAGATGCCGGCGGTGGTGAAGGCATGGGTGGGCAGCAGCCAGTTGCGTGGCACCACTTCCTTGATGGGCGAGGCCGTGCCGGGCGGCTGGATCACCACCAGGTACCAGGTACTCGAAGTGGCGAGCGGGTAGCGCGACCAGGAGAAACCTGGCGGGTTCTGCGGTTGCAGCTGCATCTTGTCGGGCGCAGGACGCACCGCCTCGAGCAGGTTGGAAGTGGCCCAGTCGGCGTGGCTGGCGTTGGCAAAAGTGGCAAGCGCCGCTAAAACGGCCGAGCGCAGGAGGCCATATTTAACGAATTTCATGTGATACTCTCCAGACAATTTCGTTTGCTAATCAATAAGTTAAGCAAGTTATTCTTGATATTCGCAGGAAAGTCTACATCACGGATTTAACAAATTCGTTGCCGCACGGTACAAAATTTTGTAACAAGCGCGCCAGCCATTCACGCCCGCTGCGGGGGCGGCGGGGCAAAGCGGCAGAGCTGGACCACGGTGCCCAGGCACATCATCAGTAACAATTGCGCTGTTGGTTCGTCCATGAGGGCGCGGTTGTACACCAGCATCAACAGCCAGAGCGGCATGGCAGCCAGACAAGTGTCGGCCAGCGCCCGTTGCGCCGGTGTGCCCCGTCCCTGGCGCAGGAAACGCCAGGCCGCCCATAGTGCCAACGTTAGCATGGATGCGTAGGCGAGAGCGCCCAGTACGCCGA
Organism: uncultured Duganella sp.; assembly: GCA_966112955.1. Taxonomy (GTDB): domain Bacteria; phylum Pseudomonadota; class Gammaproteobacteria; order Burkholderiales; family Burkholderiaceae_D; genus Rugamonas. The sequence continues at coordinate 19,146 of CBHWEO010000029.1, forward strand.
CGTCCCACAGCAGCACGGCCAGCGCGGTGGCATCCAGGTGCAGCGGCATGTAACGTTTGGCCACCTGCCCCGCCCCCAGCAGCCCGGCCGGCTTGCTGGTGCCCGGCCCGTAGCCCACCAGGCGGCGCGGCACGGTCGCCAGCGGGTCACGCCACCAGATGGCCAGCGAGGCCGCACGGCTGACTTCACCGGTGCGGTAATTGACGTTGTTGGGATCGAAGAAATAACCGCCGCCGCGGTCCAGCCGTTCTTCCAGCGTGTGCGCGGCGCGGAAATCCTGGCGCCAGTACAGGTTTTCGTACACCACATAGGTGGTGCCGACGAACGCCGCCAGCAGCAGGCCGAAACCGGCAAAGGCGGTCACGCTGCGCAGGATGCGCCGCCGCAGCACCCAGGCCAGCACCGCCGGCAGCCAGATGAAGGCGGCCTTCACCTCGCCCAGCAGGATGATGGCAAAGCCCACCAGCAGCAAGCCCAGCAGCGCTTTGCCCGACATCAGCCCGGCCTGCCAGCGCGCGGCGCCGTAGCCCAGTGCCAGCACGGTGAAGAACACCAGCATGGCGCTGTTGCCGCCGAAGCCCGGGGTGCCGCCAAAGGTGCCGACAATGGAGTCGAAGGTGGTCGCGGTGGCGACGAAGAAGTGCTGGTACAGCACCACCGGCAATTGCAGCAGCACCACCCAGAACATCATGCGCCAGCTGGTTTCCAGGTGCTCGTCCTTCCAGCGGAACCAGTACAGCGCGAACAGCACCGAGAACATGGGCAGCACGGCCTTGATGGAGGCGAAGATCTGGCCCTTGGGGATGCGGTTGAACACCAGGCTCACGCCAAAGATGGCCACGAACAGGATCGAGGCAATGGCCACGGTGGAACCGTCGCCGTGCCGCATGCGCAGGCTGTCGCGCCGCTGCACCACCAGGTCGAGCAGGGCGCGGCAGAAGAACAGGATGGCCAGGCCGAAGGCCAGCCAGGCGGCCGGCCGCAGCTTCAGGAAATACACCGCCGACCCCTGCAGCAGGAAGGTCATGACGAACAGGCACCAGAACATGCCGTGCAGCGGCAGCACGAACACCAGCAGCACCGACAGCACGGCGGTGCCGACGATAGCCACCAGGGGCGGCGAATCGAGTCCGCCCACCATGCCGACGAACACTGCCAGCAGCATGAAGGGCAGCAGCAACAGCAGCGGCAGGCCGCGGTTGGGGCGCGCCAGCACGCGCGGCGCGCCACCAGGCAGCGGGCCGGCCGGCAAAGGGCGGCGGAACAGTGGCATGCGCATCGCGGCCCCCTGCCCTAGCCGCCGAACACGCCGACCAGGCGCTCGCGCGCCCGCGGCTCGAGCGCGGCCAGCAGGGCCCGCACGAACTGGTCCTGCAGCGCGTAGGCGGGGCCGGTGTCGGCGCCGATGCTCGACACCCGCACCAGCATGCCGTCCGGCACCGTGCCGCTCAAGCCGTAGCGCAATTCCTGCAGGCGTTGCTCGACGCCCGGCATGGTGGCCTTGTGCCCGACCGTGATCCAGTAAGTGATCGGTTCCTGGCGCGCACCGGCCACCGCGAACAGGCGCTTGACCGGCAAGCTGCCGAAACCGGTCTCCAGGCTGCCCTGCCGCGCGCCGCTGACCGTGAAGCCTTGCGCCGTGTAGCACACTTCCGGCTTGTGCACGCCCATATTGTCGCCCTGGTCGCCGCCATAGGCGATCGACAGCATGATGCGCTCGCCGTTGCGGTTGACGTAGGTGCGGCCCAGGGTCTGGCTATAGATCTTGTCCAGCCGGGCCTGCGTGGCCGCGTCCACCTGCAGCGGCATCACGCGCGCATCGACCTGCCACTCGCCGAAGGCGCGCGGCACCATCTGTTCCAGGCTGAAGCGTCCCTGCGCATCGGCCATGCGCGCCGTCGGCGTCAGGGCGCGCGTCACGGCCGCCGAGCACAGCATCAGTGCCGCCAGCACCAGGCTCACCGCCATCGGTTTTTTCATGAGTTTCGCCATTTCACGAACCATTGCAGGAAGGCGTCGACCGCGATGATCAGCAGCAGCGCCGTGACGAACAGCACCATGCCGGCAAAGCCGTGCAGGAAACCCTGCCCGGCGGCATCGCCCAGGTAATAGGTCACCAGCGACAGCGCGATCACGCGGATCACGTTGGCGGTAAAGGAAATCGGGATGATCAGCAAGGCCAGCGCCACGTTGCGGAAGGCCGAGGAATGCCGCACCACGTTGAGGTAGAACAGGCCCAGCGCTTCCAGCGTCAGCAGGGTCTGCAGGCCGGCGCAGGCATCGGCCACCAGCAGCTGGTACTGGCCCACCTGCAGGATCACGCCGCTGCGCGCGATCGGGTAGCCGGCCGCGTACAGCAAGTGCTCGGTGGCCCAGGACACGGCCATCTTCATCGGCATGGTCAGCATGCCGACCAGCGGCCCGGGCAACGGCACCATGAAGGCCATGAAGAAGAAGGCAAACCATTGCACGCGCAGGGCGCCGTGCCCGCACTTGAGCATCAGCAGCGCCGCCAGCAGCACGATGAAGGAGGCGATCTCGAACGCGATGATGCCCTGCGAACGGCCCAGGATGTACAGCAGCAGCCCGGCCAGCGCCACCGGCCAGCCCAGGGCCGACGGCTGGCCGTCGGCGCGCGCCTGCATGGCCGGCCACTGGCGCACCAGCAGCCACAAGGCCAGGCCCAGGATGATGGGGCCGTGCGCCTGCTCCTCCGTGGCCCACAGGCCGGTGAACAGGCGGTAAAAGGTCGGCACGTACAGCACCAGCATGCCCAGCACGACCGGCAGCCAGTCGGCCAGCACCGCCCGCGGCACCGGGCGCAGCTGCGGATGGACGGCGAGCCCGGGTTCCATGTCAGAACTCCAGCAGCACCGACCCGACCACTTCGGCGCCGGCATGGCGCACCTGCTCGCCCAGCGCCGCCACGTCGTACAGCGAGCTGGCGTTCTTGTGCACCACCAGCAGCACGCCGTGGGCGCGCGCCATCACCGGCAGCGCATCGTGCGCGGACAGCACGTCCGAGGTGTCGTACAGCACCACGTCGTGCAGCGCTTCCAGCTGGGCGTTGAGGCCGGTGAACGCCTTGCGCGCCAGCAGTTCGGCCGGGTTGGGCGGGCGCGTGCCGGCGCCCAGCACGGCCAGCGATTCAAAGGCATCGATGCGCGTCACGGCCGCCATGGTGGCGCGCCCGGCCAGCATGTCCGACAGCCCGCTCTTGCCCTGCAGGCTGAAGATCTCGTGCTGGGCCGGCTGGCGCAGGTTGGCGTCCACCAGCAGCGTGTTCTGCCCCAGCTGGGAAAACACCACGGCCAGGTTGGCGGCAAACAGGCTGGTGCCGCAGCCGGGCTCGACGCCGACAATGGCCAGCGCCTTGTGGCCGCGTGCGAACCAGCGCAGCATCAGCTGGCCGCGCACCGCGCGCAGCATTTCCACCTGGCGGCTGAACGGGTCATACGCGGCCACCAGGCGCGGCGAATACAGCTTGTCTCCGGCCGGGATGTAGGGATAGTCGAACTGCCGCGCCAGCGCCTGCTGCACGTCGGCGGCGCTCACCATGCCCAGCGCCTGCGCCGCTTCGCCGAAGCGGATGCCGGTTTCTTCCTGCATGCGCAGCACGGCCGCGGTATTCTCCGGTGTCAGCTTGCCCGCTTCCTGCAGCAGGGCGCCGATGGTGGCATCGCCCACGCCCTGCGGCGCGGCGGGATTGAAATGCAAAGGGCTATTCATGGCGGCTCCTCAATTCAGGCGCAGCTGGCGCGGCGCCTGCAGGCGCGGCAGGCCGAAGCGGCGCTGGCGCGGCGGATTCCAGTCGATGGTGGCCAGCACGGGAATGTGCGCCACCTCGGCCAGGTCGGACTCCGACCGCACGCGGCGATCGAACATTTCGGACAGCATGGCAATGCCGATGCCCAGCATGCTGCCCAGCAGCAGCGACAGCACGGTATTCAGCACCACGCGCGGGCCGGACGGCTCGATCGGCGCCACGGCGGGGTTCAGCACCGACACGTCGGACTGGTCGGAGCCGCCCTCGATGCGGGTTTGCGACGAACGCTGCGAGGCATTGTCGAAGGCGCGCTGGGCGCTCTCGACATCCTTGTTCAACACGTTCATCTCGTCGCGCTGGCGGTTCAGCTGCAAGACCTTGGCCTTCTGCTCGGCCAGCGCGCTGCGCAGCGCCGCTTCGCGCTGGGCAAACACATTGGCGTTGTTGCTGACCGACGTGGCGACCAGGGCGCTCTGCTCATTGAGGCTGGCGCGCATGCGCGCCACCTCGGCCGCCGCGCTCTGGTATTGCGGGTGGTTGCGGCCCAGGCGCTGGCCCAGTTCGGCTAGCTTGGATTCCTGCTGCGCCAGGTTGATGCGCAGGTTCTGCACCACCGGGCTGGCCGTCACGTCCGGCGAAGCGCTGCCGGAACCGTGCGCCACCGACTGCCGCGAGCTGGCTTCCATGGCTTGCGACTGCGCCGCCACCAGCTGCGCCGACAGGTCGTTCAGGCGCATCGATTCGACGTCGAGCCGGTTGTCGACGCTGACGATGCCATGCTCCTGCTGGTACTTGGAGAGCTTGGACTGCGCCACTTCCAGGTTATCGCGCAGCAGCTTGAGCTGGGCGTTGAAGTAACTGGTGGCCTTCTTCATCGGCTCCACCTTGAGCTGCACATTTAGCTTCATGTACTCGTCGGCGAAGGCATTGGCCACGGCGGCGGCGAACTGCGGGTCGGAAGCCTTGAAGGTCACGTTCAGCACCGAGCTTTCCTTGGCCGGCACGATGTCGAGCTTCTTCAGCAGCAGGTCGGCCAGCCAGTCGCGCACCGTGCCCTGGCCGCCGGTCGACTCGTTGAACTGGGCGATGACGGCCGGGCTTTCGGCCAGCTTCAGCTGGTCCACCACGCGCAGCGCGACATTCTTGCTGCTGATGATGTCGATCTGCGTCGCCGTATAGCCGGGCAGCAGCTGGCCCGGCAGGGCCAGGCCGGTCAGCGGGTCGACGCCCTTGTAATTCATCACCAGCGAGCTGGTTGCCTCATACGTCTTGGGCAACAGCAGGCTGACGACCAGGGTGGCGGCAACGGTAACCAGCAAGGTCAGCAGCACGATCTTCTTGCGCGCCTGGAGGATCAATAGAAACTGGGCGAAATTCATGGTACCTCCTCAGAACCAGCTTTCCTTGATGAAGATGACGTCGTCGGTCTGCACCACGTCATCGTTCTTAGCGGCGATCACGTGTTCCGAGCCGTCCCCATTGCGGCGCTTGATCTTGATGCCGCGTTCCGTGCCGCGCGGCGTCAGCCCGCCGCCGACCGCCAGCGCCTGGCTGACCGTCATGGCGCGCTCCAGCCGGAAGGAACCGGGGCGCTGCACCTCGCCATAGATGTAGAAGCGCGGCGAACGCTCGGCATAGATCACATCGTTGGGCGCCAGCTCGATTTCCTTGTCCAGCGAGCCGTTGCGCACCATGTCCACCACGTCGATCACGGTCTTGGTGGTCTTGCCATCGCGCGTGCGCACCACGCTCACCGTATCGCCGCCATCTGCATTGAAGCCGCCCGCCTGGGCCAGCATGTCCATCACGCCGCGCTTGCCGCCATCGAGCGGATAGCGGCCCGGCCGGTTCACCATCCCCAGCACCGACACTTGCGCGCTCTGGATCTGCGACACGATGATGCTGACCTGGGCCGTTTTCAGGTAGCCCTTCTTCACCAGCTGCTCGCCGATGGCGCGCTCGGCCTGCTGCACCGTCAAGCCGCCCACCTTGACTTCCCCCAGCAGCGGGAAGGTGATCTTGCCCGATTCGCTGACCCGGGTTTCGGTCGCCATGTCGGGGTTGCCGAACACGGAAGCCTTGACCACGTCGCCCGGACCCAGTGTCAGGTCCGCCGCCTGGGCCAGGCCGGCCCCCAAGGCAAATGCCATCGCCACCATCCACATCAGTAGTCGTTTCATGATTGCTCCTCGCTTCCTGGTTTACTTCAAGCCGGCCACGCCGCGTTCCAGGCCGGCCGCCGGGGCGCCCGCGTCCGCCACGGGCGCAGGCTGGTTGATATAGGCAATCTTGGCGCTGGCGCGCAGGCGCTTGACTTCCTGCTCGGCCGCTTCCTTGCCCTTCTTGGCCACCAGGTACTGCTCGATCTGGGGCCGCGCCACGTCCAGTTCGACCGGCGCCGGGCGGATGTCGGCAATCGTGACCAGCATGCTGCGCTCGCCTTCCCGCACGATGAACAACTGGCCCTTGGACAGCGCCAGCAGCTTGGCCGACAGTTCGGGCGGCAATTCCGAACCGCTGCGGCTCAGCTGCGCCTTCTGGTACTTGACCTTGTGGGCGTCGAGCCAGGCGGCCACGTCGTCCAGCGAACGGGTCTTGTCCATCACGGCTTTCAGCTCATCGGTCACCGCGCTGGTGGGCAGGATGATTTCGCGCATGTCGAAATGCTTGCGCTGCGAGAAGAATTGCGGGTTCTGGCTGTAATAGGCCTCGACTTCCGCCGCGGTCGGCTTGGCCGGCGTGCCGATGCGCTTCTGCATGTACGCCTGCGCCAGGATCACCGAACGCGCGCGCTCGATGGCTTGCACCACGCGCGGGTCGCGGTCGACCTTTTCCTTGGCCGCTTCGCCGATCAGCAGCTGGCGGTCGATCAGCGATTCGAGCGCCTGTTTGCGCGCGGCATCCTGTTGCGCGGCGGGAGCATTGCTGCGCGACAGTTCGTCGTTCAATTGCATGACGGTGATTTCTTCGCCGTTGACACTGGCCAGCGCCTGGCCGGGCTTCTGTTCCACCTTGCTGCCGCAGGCGGTCAGCAGGGCCAGCAGCAGCCCTGCACAAGCCATATTCGGGTTGATGTTCTTCAAGATATCCTCCCTCGACTGTTGCAACTCATTCTAATAGCGCGGGGTGCGCGCACGATTGACTCAATACGCGTTTTGCCGGTTCAGCACTACCTTGACTGTGCGCAAGATGATCCACAGGTCCAGCCACAAGGACCAGTGGCGCAGGTAGTCCAGGTCATAGCGGATACGCGCCTCCATCTTTTCCAGGGTTTCCGTTTCGCCGCGCAAGCCGTTGACCTGGGCCCAGCCGGTGATGCCTGGCTTGACCTTATGGCGCAACATGTATCCCTTGATCAGCTTCCGGTATTGTTCGTTGTGGGCCACGGCGTGCGGCCGCGGTCCGACAATGCTCATCGATCCTTGCAGCACGTTGATGAACTGCGGCAGCTCATCCAGCGAGGTCCGGCGCAGGAAGGCGCCGATGCGGGTGATGCGCGGGTCGTGCGCCGTGGCTTGCCGCACCACGGGCCCGTCCTCGGTGACCCGCATCGAGCGGAATTTGTAGACAATGATTTCTTCGCCGTACAGACCGTAGCGGCGCTGGCGGAAAATCACCGGGCCCGGCGAACTGATCCAGACAGCCAGGGCAATCGCCAGCATCAGCGGCGCCAGCAGCACCAGGATGGCGCTGCCGAGGATGATGTCGCTGGCACGCTTGACGATGCCGTCGAAACCGACAAACGGCGTTTCGCAGATCGCCACCACCGGCATGCCGCCCACGCTGTCGAAGCGGGCCTGCATCAGGTCGAACACATAAATATCGGGCAGGAAATACACCGAGGCCGTGGTGTCCTGCAATTCATCGAGCAGCTTGCGGATGCGCGGCTGCGCCGAGATCGGCTGGCTGATGAAGATCATCTTGATGTGGTGGTCGCGCACGAAGGACGCCACCTCGCCCATATTACCCAGCACGGGATGCTCCAGGTCGGGTTTGCGGCGCTCCGCCGTGCGGTCGTCGAAGAAGCCGCGCACGTTGAGGAACAGGTTGGGCATGCGCTCCACCGTGCGCGCAAACTTGGTGCCGACCTCGTTGGCGCCGACGATGACGACGGAACGCATCTCGCTCTCCTTGGCCGGGTCGGTGCCCACGTGGCGCGCCGCCAGGTGGCTCATGAGCAGGGCGAACGGCGTGGCGAGGAACCAGCTGAACACCACCGCTTCGTCATAGTGGTAGGCCAGGCCGCTGACGTTGCCGAGGAAGACCAGCAACAGGGCCGTGACGAACCAGCCCATGAAGATGTCGCGCGCATAGGCGCCGATGCGGCCGCTGCGCCAGGTGCGGTAAGGGTCGACGTGCTGGTACACCGCCGATGAAATGAAGAAGGCCAGCACCATCAGCACCAGCGAATAACCGGTAAACGGCTCCCCATACACCATCGAGGTGGCGTACAGCATCCCCATGATGATCAGCGGATCGAGCACACGCTGGAAAAAGGAGACCAGGGGAATATCGTTTACCGTCATCGTTGCTCCTCACGTCAGAATTGCACTGTCGCCATCAAGGAAACGCCCTTGGCCTTGTAGCTGCCGGTGCCGGCCAGGGGCGTGCCGGTGCGGCGGTCCTTGAAGCCCGTCACGCTCAGCTGCACCTTGCGCAGCGGCTGGTAGGTCAGGCCGAGATTGGTGCTGCGCGTGGTGTCGCTCGGGTCGCCGTTGAAGAAGACATAGGGCAGCCGCTCGAATTTGCGCTTCTCGCGCTTGAGGCCGGCCGATGCCTGCAGCTTGGCGCTGATCTCCCAGGTGGCATTGGCGCTGGCGCCCGTGTTCACGCTGTTGTTGACGATGGTGCTTTCCACCGCCGCGAATTCGCGCCAGGCATCGGCCGTGAAGCGCAGCTTGGCGCGCGGGCTCCAGTTGACGGTGACGCGGCCATTCAGGCCGCTGGTATCGCGTTCGCTGAAGGTATCGTGCTTGCGCTTGGCATAGCCGGCCAGCAGGCGCACCTGCGTGATCTCGCTGTACAGCCAGTTGACGTTCGCTTTCAGCTCGTCCTGCGTGTAGTTCTGGTCGAGGAAGGTGGTGCCGATGCGGCGCGGGTTCAGGAAATTGCCCTTGATCCGGCGCGCCACCAGGCCCACCTTGCTGCCACTGGCGGCCAGGTAGTCGATGCCGACTTCGCTGAGGTCTTCCTTGCGGTTGTTCAGGCTCTGTTCGAACAATTCATAGTCGAAGCGGTCGCGCTGGAAGCCGGCCCGCAGTCGCCAGCTCGGGTGCAGGCGCCAGCCGCCGTTGGCATATTCGCGGCGCTGGGTGCGCAGGTTGCGCTGGTCCGAGTGGAAGTCGTTGAACGGCGTCAGCACCTGCTGGTAGCTGCCGCCGATATTGCCGTCGAAATAGTTGCCCAGCACCCAGGCCCAGTCCAGGCTGAAATCCTTGCCGTTGTAATCGAGCTGGTCGTAATGGTCGAACGTCACGCGCGACAGCTTGGCCTGGCCGGTCAGTTTCTGCCGGCCAATCGGGCGGTCCAGCAGGAAACCGCCGACCACCTGCGTGGCGCGGTCCGAGCGCTGGACGCCGGCCGGCGCATTGTCCGGCAGGCGCAGCAGGTTGTCGTCGTAGGTCGAGCCCACCGAGATGAAGGGCTTGATGGTATCGCTGATGTCGGCCTGGGCGGCATTGCACGCCAGGACCGCAGCCAGCGCCAGAGGAGTTGGCAGGTTGCGCATTATTGTTTGGCCTTATAGATGACTACCAATAAATCCAGCTTCCGGTGGCCATGACCCAGATGGCCAGCAAGCCATTGGTCACGGCATGTCCCAGGATGGGAGTCCACAGCGTTTCGCTGCGCATGTACAGCAAGGTATAGGCAAGGCCAGCGATGATGCCGGCCAGCCACAGGTTATGTTCGATACCGAACAGAAGAACCGACACCGCTGCCGCGCGCAAGCCGGCACGGGCCGGGCGCAGCGACAGGAAATCGCGCTGGCGCAGCCAGCGCAGCAGGAAGGAACGCCAGAACAGTTCCTCCATCAGCGGCACCACCAGGGCCGCGCCGGCGGCGCGCACCGCCACCAGCGGCCAGTCGATGCGGGCATCGTCGCCCACCGCATCGAAACCGCGCGGGGCGCCCACCTGCATCCAGCCGGCATCGAGCGCGATCCACAGCACGAAAACGATGGCGCCGACCAGGCTAGCGGCAATCACCTCGCGCCGCGCCGGCGCGGCGCGCAATTCCCGGTAATGCTTGCGCCAGGCCAACAGCATGGCCAGCACCAGCGCCGTCTTCACAGGATACAGCCAGCGCAGGGTACTGGCGTGCGCACCAAAGCGTTCCAGCACGTCGGCCATGATGATGAAAGCGATGAAGGTAGCGAACGGCAGCACGCGCGGCAAGGCGTCACTGCTGCCCTCGTCCACCTCAAAGACAGGCGCGGCCGCCGCTGTGGCGTGCGGCTGCCGGGAAACGCGCTCAGGTGGCTGCTGGTTTCTCACGATATCTGCCTTCCTGTTTGTTATGTCGAGGCAAGTAACTGCCTCGGCATTAAGGTTGTCAGATATTACAGCGGGCAATCGTGCGCAAGCGCACGAAAGTGAGAAATGGCAAGGAGTGGATTGAGTTACATCAAATGTTGTTACGGGATTCGATTTCTTCCCAGCGTTCCAACGCCGCCATCAATTCCTCTTCAATCTGCGCGATGCGCTCGTTGAGGCGCTTGGCTTCGGCCGGGGTCTTCTTGTAGAAGTCGGGATCGGACAGGGTGAGGTTGAGCGCCGATTGCTCGTCTTCCAGTTTGGCAATGAGCTGCGGCAATTCTTCCAGCTCGCGCTGTTCCTTGTAGCTGAGTTTTTTCGGCTTGCCCTGCGCGGCAATGGCGGGCGTGGGTGCGGCCGCGGCAGCCGGCTTGTTGTCCGGCTTCTTGGGTGCCGGCGTTGCCGCGGCCGGCGCGCTGTCGCGCACACGTTCCCAGTCGCTGTAGCCGCCCACATACTCCTTCCACCTGCCCTGCCCTTCGGCCACGATCACTTGCGTGACCACGTTGTCGAGGAAAGCGCGGTCGTGGCTGACCAGGAACACGGTGCCGGTGTAATCCTCCAGCAATTCTTCCAGCAGCTCCAGGGTGTCGATGTCGAGGTCGTTGGTCGGTTCGTCCAGCACCAGCACATTGGCCGGCTTGGCGAACAGGCGCGCCAGCAACAGGCGGTTGCGCTCGCCGCCGGACAGGGAGCTCACCAGCGAACGCGCGCGCTGCGGCTCGAACAGGAAATCGCCCAGGTAGCTCATGACGTGCTTGCGCTGGCCATTGATCTCGACCCAGTCGGAGCCCGGCGAAATGGTGTCGGCCAGGGTGGCGTTGTCATTCAGCTGGGCGCGCATCTGGTCGAAGTAGGCCACCTGCAGGCGTGCGCCCTGCTTGATGGTGCCGCTGTCCTGCTGTTCTTCGCCGAGGATCAACTTGAGCAGCGTGGTCTTGCCGGCGCCGTTCGGGCCGATCAGGCCCACCTTGTCGCCGCGCATCAGGATGGTGCTGAAGTCGCGCACGATGACCTTCTCGCCATACGCCTTGCTGACGTGCTCCAGTTCCGCCACGATCTTGCCGGAACGCTCGCCGGTCGCCACTTCCAGGCGCACCTGGCCTTGCGTGTCGCGGCGCGCGGCGCGCTGCTCGCGCAGGCGCTCGAGGCGGCGCACGCGGCCTTCGTTGCGGGTACGGCGGGCTTCGACACCCTTGCGGATCCACACCTCCTCCTGCGCCAGCACCTTGTCGAACTTGGCGTTCTCCACCTCCTCGATGGCCAGCTGCTCCGCTTTGCGGGTCTGGTAGGCGCTGAAATTGCCCGGGTAGGACAGCAGGATGCCGCGGTCCAGCTCGATGATGCGGGTGGCGACGTTATCCAGGAAGGAGCGGTCGTGGGTGATGAACAGGATGCTGCCCTTGAAGTCGCGCAGCAGGCCTTCCAGCCACTGGATCGAAGTGAAATCGAGGTGGTTGGTGGGCTCGTCCAGCAGCAGCACGTCCGGCGCGCCGACCAGGGCGCGCGCCAGCGCCACGCGCTTGCGGGTGCCGCCGGACAGGGTATCGATGCCCAGCTCCGGGTTCAGGTTCAGGCGGCCCAGCACGGTTTCCACCTTGTTCTTCAGGTTCCAGGCGTCGCCGGCGTCCAGCTTGACCTGGATGTCGTGCATGCGCTCCATCAGCTTGTCGTCGTCGCCCTGGCCGAACTGGCTGGTGAGCTCGTCGTATTCCTTCAGCAGGGCCGGCAGGTCGCCCAGGCCGGCGGCCACCGCATCGTACACGCTCTGGCCGGGCGCAAACTGCGGTTCCTGCTCCACGTATACGACTTTCAAGCCCTGCTGCATGACCAGCAAGCCGTCGTCCAGCTTCTGCAGGCCGGCAATAATCTTCAGCAAGGACGATTTGCCGGTGCCATTGCGCCCGATCAGGCCGACGCGCTCGCCCGTTTCCAGGGAGAACTCAGCGTGGTCCAGCAAGGCGTGGTGGCCGAAAGCCAGTTGGGCGGAAGTTAAGGAGATGACAGCCATTGGAATGAAAAACTTGACGGGAAAACGCGCATTTTACCTGTTGCCGGCCGGTCAGCTATAATTGCGCTCGCTTTGCGTCCTCCCCGTAGCACAATGGATAGTGCA
>CBHWEO010000030.1:0-31225 GCA_966112955.1 uncultured Duganella sp.
CCGCGGGCGCAGGTTCGGCCGCGGCGGCCATGGCCGGGGCGGGCGCATAACCGCCGCCCGGCGCGCCATCGGCTGCCAGGCCGCGTTCGGCCGGGGCGGCGCTGCCGCCGCCGTAATGGCCGCCGTCGCTGCCCGAGTAGCCGGAGCTGTCAAGCGCCCGGCGGGGCGTGTTGCCGGCTGGTGGCGGTGGCGGACCCATGTTCTGGGCCCCGACCGGCACCGGTGCCTCGGCCACCGGCGGCCCCATGGCCGCGCCCGACTTGGGCAGCCAGCCCATCACGGCGGCAATGCCCACCCCGCAGAACAGGATCACCGCGATGGCGGCAATCAGCAGCACGGGGTGGGTGGTGTAGCGCATCAATTTGGTATTCGATTCCATGCTGTAATTCCTTTCCTTATGGATAAACGCATTGTGGCAAGCAGGCTGGCCAGCTTCCGTGCGTCAGCGTACATACAGTCCTTTTAATTGCCGCTACGCTCCGCCTAAACTCCACCAGGCTGACGGCAATGACCCTGAATCTTCATACCGTTCCAAGCAGTGAATCGCCACCACTCCGCATCGGCAACCGCTTGCTGGCAAACCTGCCGGAAGACGACCTTGATCACCTCGAGGGCTTGTGCGAACTGGTGGAACTGGAAGCCGGCGCCATCCTGTTCGAAGCCGGCCAACCGATCGACGCCATCTATTTCCCGCTCGATACCCTGGTGTCCCTGCTGGCCGTGACCGAAGGCCGCATGACGCTGGAAGTCGGTTCGGCCGGACGGGAAGGCATGGTGGGGGCGTCGGTCGCGCTGGGCCAGCGCCAGGCCCAGGTGCGCGCCGTGGTCCAGCGCAGCGGCCAGGCGCTGCGCATGGAGGCGGAAGACTTCATTGCCGAATTCGCGGAAATGGAATCGCTGCAGCACCTGCTGCACCGCTATACCGACAGCCTGCTGTCGCAAGCCATCCAGATTGCCGTGTGCAGCCGTTTCCATGTGCTGGAGGCGCGCCTGGCGCGTTCGCTGCTGGTGACGCGCGACCGGCTGCAATCGGACCGCTTCCACATGACCCACGAATTCCTGGCCCATGCGCTGGGCGTGCGGCGGGTCGGCGTGACCAAGGCGGCCAGTGCGCTGCAGGGGCAGGGCTTGATCAGCTACAGCCGGGGCAATATCGAAATACTGGACCCGGCCGGGCTGGAAGCGGTGTCCTGCCAGTGCTACCAGCAGGTCCGCGCGCCGTCTTAACGGCGCGGCTTGGTGACCTGGTTACCGATCACGCCACCGACCACGGCACCGCCCACGGTACCGGTGGTGGAGCCGCCGGTCAGTACCGAACCGGCCACCGCGCCGACGCCGGCGCCAATCGCGGTGTTCTTATCCTGCGTGGACATCGAGGAGCAGGCACCAAGCCCCAACATGGCAGTTGCGATCGCCAGGCGGGCTGCAAGCTGTTTGGTTTTCATGATGTTTCCTCCGTGTTGGAATCACAGGTCCAGCTTACGCTCAGGCATGCTTTGGCTCTGTTCGCCATTTCACGGTGTAACGGTTTGTTACTTTTGCGTCTTGCCGGGCGGTGGTGCCTTGGGCTTTTCGCGGGCCGCGGCCAGCAGGGCGGCGCACTGGTTGTCACCCTGGCCGCCGGCACTGATCAAGGGCGCCAGGGCGGCCGCCGGCGCGGCCAGGGCGCCAAGGGCCAGTGCGCCGCCGGCCCGCATCGCGATCACGCCCTTGTCGATGTCGACGTCGGGCTGCTTGAAGGTGCCGCGCACATAGATCGGCGCGCGCAGCGAGATGATGCGCAAGCCCTTGGTGTCGGGCTTCAGCGTCAGGTCGATCTTTTCATTGGCCAGGTTGACCGAGCCATTGATGTGCACGGTGGCGTCGTCGGTGTCGGCCAGGAAGTAGCGCGTCTGCGCCAGGCCGTCGCGCACCCCGAAGTCGCCGGCCAGGCAATTCAGGTGCACCGGCTTGTCGCCGAACAGCTTGGTCAGCACGATGTTGCCGATGTTCAGGCCCAACTGTTCCAGCAGCAGCTTGCTGACCGTGCCATCGTTGACCAGGGTCTTCAGTTCGCCGTTCGAGTGGGCCAGCATGGCAGCCACGGAATCGCCCTTGGCGGTCAGCTTGGCGGCCGCATTGATTTCGCCGATGGTGGCCTGCTTGAGGTCGGGCAGCTTGGGCAGCAGCTGCCTGAGCTTGATGTGCCTGGCGGTGGCGTCCAGCGTGGCGGCCACGGTCTGGCCGCTGCTGCCGTCCAGCGTGGCGGTGGAGGCGACGCGGCCGCCGGCAAAGTCGAAGTTCAGCGGGGTCAGGCGCAGCACGCCATCCTTCATGTGCAATTCCGTGTCCAGTTTGCTGAGCGGCAGTTCCTTGGTGCGCACGATGCGTTCGGCGCGGAAGCTGACGTCGGCGTCCAGCGCTTTCCAGCGCTCGGTCTTGAAGGTTTCCACCGGCAGCAGCTTGCCGGCCGGCTGCACGGCCGCCACCCCGCGTTCAGCCTTGCGGGCATTGGAGTCGGCGCCGATCAGCGGGCCGAGGTCGGCGAACTGCAGCAGGCGCGAGTGCACCGCGCCGGTCAGCAGGCCGCGCGGCTGGCGCTGCTGATAGGACAGGGTGCCGGCAATGTCGCTGTCGCCCACGCGGCCGGTGAAGTGTTCGTAAGTCCATTGGCTGGCGCCTTCGGCCAGGTGGCCGCGCAGGCGGCCGGCGGTGGTGAAGGGCGGGGTTTCCGGCAGCAGCAGGCCGGTCAGCGCGTACAGCCGCGCGGCCGAGGCGCCCGAAACCTTGAGCTGCAAGTCGATGGCCGCCAGCTGGGCCGGGTTGGTCAGCGTGCCTTCGGCCGCCACGCTGACCAGGCCCACTTTGGCGTCGGCCTGGATCGGGAACGGCAGCCCGGTGTCGCGCAAGGCCAGCACGGCGCCGGTCTTGCCCTTGCCGCTGATGTCCTGCTTGTTCCATTTGCCGGCCAGGGTCCAGCGCACGCGGTAGCGCGGGTCGTTGTCGAGCGTGTCGACATGGGCGGTGGCGGCGATGTCCTGCTGCGCGTCGCGCAGCTCGATGGTGCCGCGCGTGAACACCAGGCGGTCCAGCTCCATGCGCCAGGCGGACGGCGGGCGCTTGGGCAGGGTCCAGTTGTTGCGGCCGTCGGCCTGGCGCAGCAAGTCCAGCCGCGGCTCGTCGAAGCGCAACTCGGGAATCGCGATCTTGTGGCCCAGCAGGGCGAACGGATTCAGCGAAAAGCCCAGCGCCTGGGCCGCCGCGGTATCGCCCGCCGGCAGGCCGGCCGGGTTGCCGACGTGGACGTCGCGTGCCACCAGGTGGGGCCAGGGGATGTGGTCGCGCCAGCTGCGCGCCTGCGGCGGCAGCGGCTGTTTCTGCCAGGTCAGCGTCAGCGGGCCGCGCAACTCCACGGGCCGCTGCAGCGCTTCGCTGGCGCGCGCACCCAGCCAGGGCCGGGCGCGGTTCCAGTCATAGGTCAACAGGATCGCCAGGGACCCCGCCGGAATGGCCAGCACGATGCCCAGCACAGCCAGGCTGATCTTTGCGCGGCGTGAAAGTGTGTGTGCCATAGCGACAGGCTACACCTGCCAGCGCGACTTTCAATGTGCGGCACCGTACTGAACCCAGCGGTCACACCTACTATAACTGGCATACCCCAATCGCTTTGAGGAGAACAACAATGGAAACGCTGAATCGCCTGCCACTGTTGCCGACCATCTGCGCCGTGTGCGTCATTGCGCTGGCCGGCTGCAGCAGCATGAAGACCCCGGCCACCGCCGAGGTGGCGTCGTCGCGCACGGCGGTGGAAGCCGCTGCCTCGACCGGCGCACCGGAACTGGCGCCGGCCGAAATGGCGGCAGCGCGCGACAAGATGCTGCGCGCCAACCAGGCGCTGGCAGCCAAGGATTACCGCACCGCCCAGGACCTGGCACAGCAGGCCCAGGCCGACGCCAAGCTGGCGCAAAGCAAGGCCAACAGCGCGAAGGCCACTGAAGCGGCCAGCAAGCTGCAGGAAGACATCCGCGTGCTGCGCGAGGAACTCGAGCGCGCCAACAGCACCATGACTCGCTGAGAAAGGAGCCATCATGTTCAAGCCCATCTTCAAACCCCTGGCGCTGGCTGCCGCCCTGGCGCTGGCCGGCTGCAGCACCACTCCGACCACCACCAGCGAACTGGAAGCCGCGCGCGCCGACTATGCGCAAGCCCAGGGCAACCCGCTGGTGGCCAAGTATGCCGGCGCCGAACTGGCCGCCGCCACGCGCGCGCTGGACCAGGCCAACACCGCGGCCGCGCGTAACGAGAGCCTGGCCAATATCGACAAGCTGGCCTACATCGCCAAGCAGAAGATCGCCAGCGCCGAAGAAGTGGCGCGCGCCAAGTCGGCCGAGGACCAGCTGAAGGACGCCGCCGCCCAGCGCGACCAGGTGCGCCTGGAAGCCCGCACCGCCGAAGCGGAAGCGGCCCGCCGGCGCGCCGAGCAGGCCCGCACCGATGCCGAGAATGCGCAGAACCAGGCCATGGCGGCGCAAAACCAGGCCGCCAGCGCCGAAGCCGCCAAGAGCGATGCGCAGGCGCGCGCCGCCGCACTGGCGGCCCAGCTGGCCGACCTGCAAGCCAAGCAGACCGAGCGCGGCATCGTGATCACCTTCGGCGACGTGCTGTTCAACGTCGACCAGGCCAACCTGACGGCGCAAGGCATGGCCGTGGCGCGGCGCCTGGCGGACGTGTTGCGCGACAACCCGGACCGCACCGTGCTGGTGGAAGGCTTCACCGACAGCACCGGCAGCGACGCCTACAACCTGCAACTGTCGCAGCGCCGTGCGGAAGCGGTGCGCGTGGCCCTGAGCCAGATGGGCATCGACCGCGCGCGCATCGAGACGCGCGGCTATGGCGAAGCCTACCCGGTGGCCAGCAATGCCACGCCGGGTGAACGCCAACTGAACCGGCGCGTGGAAATCGTGCTGTCCGAAGCGGGCCGCCCTGTGGCCACCCGCCGTTAACCGGGAGATTTTATGATCGATAAGAACGCGATCCGCGCGGCGGCCCGCCACCTGTCCGACGGTCCGGTGACCGAAGGCTACAAGGGCAACCGCGAACAGGTGCTGCAAATGCTGAACGACGCCCTGGCCACCGAGCTGGTGTGCATCAACCGCTACAAGCGCCACTACTACACGGTGACCGGGGCCAACAACGCGGCCATCAAGGCCGAATTCCTGGAACACGCGACGGAGGAACAGCAGCATGCGGACTGGCTGGCCCAGCGCATCGTCCAGCTCAACGGTGAGCCCGATTTCAATCCGGCCACCTTGCTCGACCGCAGCCATGCCGAGTATGATGACTCAAGGGAGGTGCAAGAGATGGTGCGTGCCAACCTGGTAGCGGAACGGGTGGCGATCGAGAGCTACCGCCAGATGATCGAACAGATCGGCGACAGCGACCCGACCACCAAGCAACTCTTGACGCAAATCATGGCGGCGGAAGAAGAACACGCCGACGATATGCGGGACCTATTGGCGTAATCTTACTTACGGAAGAGGAGTCCTATCATGCTGGAACAGAACATCAGTACCGTCAACAACGACGTGAAAACCCTGGTCAAGGATGCGCAAGCCCTGTTCACGGCCGCCACCGCCCTGACCGGCGAAAAGGCGGAAGAGTTGCGTGGCCGCGGCATGAAGGCGCTCGATTCGGCCCTGGCCAAGGCGCATGAAGCGCAGGCCAGCGCGATTGCCGGCGCCAAGCACATGGCCAGCTCCACCGATGCTTACGTCAAGGAAAACCCGTGGCGTTCGATCGCCGTGGCAGCCGGCGTGGGCCTGTTGGTAGGCGTCATCCTCGGCCGCAAATAATGGCCACCGAGAGCCAGGTACCACCACCGCCCGGCCTGATCGCGTCACTGGCCGGGCTTGCCAAGAACAGCCTGCACCTGCTGTTGTCGCGCCTGGAATTGGCAGCCCTCGAGCTGACCGAAGTGCGCGACACGCTGCTGCAATTGTCCATCGTGTTTGCCGTGGCCATGCTGGCTGCCTGGTTCGCCATCGCCTTCGGCACGGCCACCCTGATTTACCTGTGCTGGGAAGCGATGGGCTGGAAAATCCTGCTGGTGCTGGCGGTCGCCTTTGCCGTGCTGGCGGTCGGCCTGGTGCTGTGGGGGCGCAGCCTGGTGCGGCAAGGCAAACTCGGCTTGTCGGCCACCATGGCGGAACTCAAATCCGACCGCGACATGCTGCTTTGAAAGGACACCATGGCATCCAAACAGGAATTGGCGGCACTGGCCGTGGCCAAGGAAAGGCTGGTGCGGGAAGGCGAGTTGTACCGCCTCAGCGCCTTGCGCGCCAAACATGAGGTCATCCAGGCCCTGCAGCCGCAAGCCTTGCTGCATGGCGCGGTCGACCATGCGGTGGGCGCGCTGCAGGCGCGGCTGGGCCATTTCATCAGCCAGGGCGGCGGCCTGTCGGGCGTCAGCGTGCGCACGGTGCTGCCGTATGCGGTGACGCTGGCGTCCTGGGTCGCGCGCAAGCGCTTGTGGAAACCGGCGGCGGCGGCCGGCGTGCTGGCGGCCGTGGGCGCCTGGTGGCTGCTGCGGCGCAAGCCCGACGCCTGATCAGGATAGCTTGCGCAGGCGCGACATGTACTGGGTTGTGATGCCGAGGTAGGACGCCAGGGCGCGCTGGGTGATGCGCTGTTCCAGGCCCGGGAAGTGGCTGCGGAAGGCTTCCAGCCGCGCTTCCGCCGAAGGGTGGCTGCGGATCTGCAGGTTGGCCGCATAGCGGCGGATACTGCATTCGATGATCTTCAGGTAGTACTCGTGCACGAAGGCATGCTCGGCCTTGTGGCGCTGCATGGCGGCCCAGTCGATGCGCCAAGCCTGCACCGCGGTTTCCGCGACAAAGAATTCGCGCGCCGGCTCGCCTTGCAGGCCGCCCATCATGTCGCTGTGCGAACCCGTGTTCTCGCCCTCGGTGATGAAGCCCAGGGTCAGGTCTTCACCGGCCACGGAAATGTGGCCGCGCCGCGCCACGCCGTTGGCGATCCAGAAATAATGGGTGGCGCGCGCGCCGGCTTCCTGCAGCACCGTCCCCTTGCGCACGCTGACCGGGGTCACGTGGGCGGCGCTCAGCGCCGTGTAACGGTCGTACAGCTCGCTGCCGATGCCCAACCGCTGGACGGTCGATTCCCGGTGGCGCGCTCGCTGAAATTGGTATGCATCTGGCATGCCCGCATCATACCTGACGTGACCTTTGGTCAGAATGACTTTTTAGCGGGCAGCCATAACTTGGGGTTCTTGTCTCCCCACTATTTCCCGCTGGTTTCATAGCTGCGCGACAAGTCGCGCGCGGCCAGGTGGATCTGGCGCAGGTTGGCCAGGTCGTCGCGGGCGGTTGCGCGCGCTTCCTTCACGCAGGCGCTGTCGGCGCCGGCGCCCTGTTGCTTGCAGGCTTGCAGGGCTTCGCGCAGGGCTGCGTTGATTTCCTTGCGCAGCGTTGCCAGCTGGGCCGCTTCCGTGCGGTCCGCCTTGTGCCAGCGCGGCGGGTCGCCGCGCTTGATTTCTTGCTGTTGCTGCCGTGCAATTTCCGGCGGCGTCACCTGGGCGCCGGCCAGCCCGCAGATCCCGAGGGCAAGCGCGGCGCCGATCAGCAGTTTCATGATGGCCTCCTTGGGCTAGAGCCTGCCCGTCAACAGCAGGATGAGCAGGACGACAACAATCAGGCCGGCAATGCCGCTGGGGGCATAGCCCCAGTTGCGGCTATGCGGCCAGGTGGGCAGGGCGCCAATGACAAGCAGCACCAGCACAATCAGCAGGATGGTGGCCATGGCTGCCTCCCGTCAATAGCGGTACACCCGGCCATCGACCACGCGCACGCGGCTGCCGACCCGCAGGTCGTAGGCGCTGTCCTGGTTGACGGTGCGGTAGTCGCCGTTATCCAGCCGCACGCTGATCTGGTACACGTCGCGCGGCATGTTGCGGCTTTCTTCGACACGGTTGCCGACCACGGCGCCGCCGATCGCACCGGCGGCGGTGGCCGCGGTACGGCCCGAGCCGGAACCGATCTGGCTGCCGGCCAGGGCGCCCAGCAGGCCGCCGGCGACGGCGCCGGCGCCGCTGGTGGCCGGGTCGACCCGCACCACGCGGATCGAATCGACCGTGCCGTAAGTGGACATATCGGCTTGCGACGAATAATCGGTCGCTTGCGGATACGAGGAATTGCTGGCGCAGCCAGCCGACAAGGCGGCTACTGCCACCATCATTGCTGCCAGGGATACAGTCGGTTTCATGACGTCTCCTCCTGTGGGTGGAATTGGGGCCAGCGTAGGCTTGCACGCCGCACTCGTCTGTGCGATCCCGCACAATGTTCGCTGGCGAACAGAATTCGGCGCCCGTTAGCTGGACACTAGTGGCCGGAACACCCACCACACATAGGAGAAGCGTCATGAAATTCGCACAGAAAATCGCTACCGCCGTGTTTATTGCCTCCACCCTCGGCCTGGCCGGCTGCGCCTCAACCCCGACCAAGGAAAGCGCCGGCGAATACATCGACGATGCCGCCCTGACCGCCAAGGTCAAAGCCAGCATCTTCAATGAGCCGACCCTGAAGTCGACCGAAATCAATGTCGAGACCTTCAAAGGCACCGTGCAGCTGAGCGGCTTCGTGGCCCAGCCTGCCGACATCACCCGCGCCGGCGAAATCGCGCGCGGCGTGAAAGGGGTCAAGGAAGTCAAGAACGACATCCGCGTCAAATAAACGCGGCTGGCATGGGATATGCGCTTGGCGCACACCATCCTTGCCACCGTTGCCTTCCTGTACGCCTTGCAGTGGGGCCGGGACTTCCTGGTGCCCCTGCTGCTGGGCATCCTGCTGGCCTACACCCTTAACCCGGTGGTGGTCTGGCTGGAGCGCGTGCATATCCGGCGCGCGCTGGGCACCACCTGCGTCACCTGCGCCATCCTGGTCGGCATGGCGGTGACGGCGGAGCGGGTGCACGTCGAATTTTCCAACATCATTGAAGAATTGCCGGAAGCGGGGCGCAAGCTGTCGCGCCTGGTGGCCTCGACCACCAGCGGCAAGGACAGCACGCTGAAGCGCATCCAGGACGTGGCCACCCAGATCGAACAAGCCACGGCCGGCAAGCCCGCCGCGCCGGCGCGCAAGCCGGTGGCGGTGGTCGCCGAGGGCGGCCATATCAAGGTGATCGACTGGGTCTGGGCCGGCTCGCGCGGCCTGCTGTCGTTCATGAGCCAGGCCGCCATGGTGGTGTTCCTGGTGTTCTTCCTGCTGCTGTCGGGCGATACCTTCAAGCGCAAGCTGGTCAAGCTGGCCGGGCCTTCGCTGACGCGCAAGAAGGTCACGGTGCAGATTCTCGACGAAATCAACCACTCGGTGCAGGGCTATATGTTCATGCTGCTGGTGACCAATGTGCTGCTGGCGCTGATGATGTGGGTGGCCCTGCATTTCATCGGGCTCGAGAACGCCGGCGCCTGGGCCATCGTGGCCGGGCTGCTGCACCTGATGCCGTATTTCGGCCCCTTGCTGATCGTCTGCGCGCTCAGCCTCGCCGCTTACCTGCAATCGGAATCGCTGCAGATGGTGGCGCTGGTCACGGTGGCGTCGATTGCCATCGCGACCCTGGTCGGCACCGTCATCGCCACCTGGATGACGGGCCGCATCGCGCGCATGAACGCCGCCGCAGTGTTCGTCAGCCTGCTGTTCTGGGGCTGGCTGTGGGGTGTGTGGGGCTTGCTGCTCGGCGTACCGGTAGTGGTGATCGTCAAGGTCGTGGCGGAAAAGGTGGAGGGCATGGAAGTCGTCGCCGAACTGCTTGGCGAATAGCCGGCGCCATCATCGCCTGGCGTGCTGCAGGCTGCCCAGCTGGAGCGCATACTGGCGTGCGAATTCGGCGCCGAGGAAGAAGATCTGGGCCGAGTAGTAGACCCACAGCAGCAGGGCGATCAGCGAGCCGGCGGCGCCGAAGCTGTCGGTCACGCCGCTGTTGCCGATGTAGGCGCCGATCGCGTATTTGCCGAGGGTGAACAGGGCGGCGGTGCCCAGCGCGCCGATCACCACGTCGCGCCAGGACAGCCGGATGCGCGGCAGCATCTTGTAAATCACGCCGAACAGGGCGGAAATCACGCAGAAGCTGATCACGTGGTTGAGCACGGTCAGCAGCATGGCGGCATCGCGCCAGTAGGCGCCCATCTTCTTTTCCAGGAAGGTCAGGGCCGCGCTCACCACCAGCGACACCAGCAGCAGGAAGCCCAGCACCAGCACCATGCCGAAGGACAGCAGGCGGGTGCGCAACGTGTCCCAGATGCCGCTGCCCTGGGCGGGCGGCAGTTGCCAGATTTCGTCTAGGCTGCTTTTCAGTTCGGCGAACACGCTGGTGGCGCCAAACAGCAGCAGGGCGCCGGCCACCAGGGTGGCGATCATGCCCTGTTCCTGGTTGGCGGCGCCGGCCAGCACCAGCTGGATGGCTTCCGCCCCCTTGCTGCCGACCAGGCTGCGCAGCTGGTAGAACAGCTCGCCCTGCGCCGCTTCCTTACCGTAGAACAGGCCGGCAATCGCGATCACCAGCACCAGGATCGGCGCCAGCGAGAACAGGGTGTAGAACGCCAGCGCGGCGCCCTTGCTGCTGGCGCGGTGCTCGAACCATTCGGTGACGGCGCACCAGCCGACCGTGGGCAGCTTCTTCGCGATGTGGGGGAATCGTCTCCAGCTCATGGAGCACAGCCTACGCCGGCAGGGCGCGGCTCACCGTGCGCCGGGACACAAACGGAAAAGGGGCCCGCAGGCCCCTTGGGTCAGACTGGCTGGCAGTGCTTAGTTCACGCGGCGTTCCACGGTCACTTGTTCCACTTCCACGCGACGGTTCGGCTCCAGGCACTTGATCAGCTCAGCGCGCTTTTGCTTCTTGTCGTTGCACTGGACCACTGGCTGGGTCTTGCCCTTGCCTTGTGCGGTCAGGCGGGAAGCGGCCACGCCTTTGCCCACCAGGTAGGACTTGACGGCTTCGGCACGGCGCTCGGACAGCTTCTGGTTGTACTTGTCGGAACCCAGGCGGTCGGTGTGGCCGGTGATGACCACGTTGCCGATCGATGGATTTTCGTTCAGCAGCTTGGCGATGTCGTCCAGCTTAGGCTGGTTCGGTGCCAGCTGGGCGCTGTCGAAGGCGAACAGTTCGGTGGCCGCCATGGTCACTTTCTCGAACTTCGGTGCTGGTGGTGGTGGTGGCGGCGGAGCCACTGGCGCCGGTGCCGGTTCGGCAACCACTGGGGCCGCTGGGGCAGGCGCTGGTGCCGGGGCTGGCTGCGGTGCCGCGCCCAGCAGGTAGTTCAGCGAGAACATCAGGTACTTGTTGTTCGACTTGGCATTGTTGAACTCGTTGCCGCGGATGAAGCCGTGCACATTGCGCAGGTCAGCCTGGAAGAACAGGCGCTGGGTGATGTCGGCTTGCACGCCGAGGCCGGCTGCCACGAATGGGGAGGTGCGGCTTGGCTCGGCGAAGCTCAGGCGTGGGTTTTCCTTGTCCTTCTCCAGGCCGGCACCGACCAGCAGGAATGGACGAACCGACTTGCGGCTGAACATGTACAGGCCGTCGGCGCCCAGCAGTTTCTGGGTGTAGCGTGCGCCATTTTCCTTGCTCGAACCGTAGGTGGCGTTCAGTTGCAGGTCCCACTTTTCGTTCAGGGCCTTGCCCAGTTTCAGGCCGTAGGCACCCTTGTCTTCGCTGGCGGCCCAGTCGCCGTCCGGACGGATCCAGCCGGCTTGCGGACCGACGTACCAGTTCTGGTTCAGCAGTGGGGTGTCCTGGGCGGACGCGGCGAACGAGGCCGACAGCAGTGCAGCGGCGATGGCGATATTTTTAATCTTATTCACTAGAAAACTCCCGTTGTTTTTGAGTAGAAAAGCCGCACGAGAAAAAAGCATGCGGCTCCCTTTCCCAGCATTCAGCTGTGGGTTCAGTGTAGGCGGTCGACCCATCCTACATCCGTGCGATAGCGCACATTTGCATTGAAGTATAGCAAGTATGTGGCATTTCTACAACGTGTACGAAAGTATATCGGTTGACCGCGACCCCAAAGTTTTTTTGGCCGCCAGCCAAACGGGCATGGCTGGCGGCCCTTGCTGCTTACTGCTTGGCCGGTTCGGACGGCGGTGGCGGCGGCGTCTGCGGCTGCACGATCACGGTGTCGCCAGGCTTGCCGGGTTCGCCTTGCGGGCCCGGGGTGCCTGGCTCACCTTTCGGTCCCGGCGGCCCCGGCACGACGGCGGGCGGGCTCGATGGCTCGACCACCGGGGGTGGATTATTGGTGACGGTCTTTTCGCAGGCGGTCAGGCCCACCAGGGCCAGGGCTGCGAGCAGGACTGGATATTTCATGGTCGTTCCTCTCTGGTTGGTTGATGCCGGCTCCAGCATAGGTCGCTGCCGTGGCGCACATCTGTACGGGAACTCACACAGCTCCCGCAGGTCTAAGCAAAGTTGGCAAATAGCCAATGTTTGTGCGTTTGTATGTTCGTTGCCGCACAGACCGATGAGCCGCAGGCGGGCACTCTGGAGCCTGCGAATCCACCCTGGCATTTACAAGGAGTGACCAAATGCACGCAATCAGAGAATCGTCCCATGGCCTCGAAATCGAAGCTACCGCCGAGCTGCCGGCCCCACCGCCGGCTGTGCCGTCCCGTCCCCGCCTGGCGCTGGTCGAGCGCCCCGGCCCCGTGACGGAGCGCAAAGCCTTGTCGCTGGCCCCGATCGAGCGCGTCCGTTCCACCTCGGCGACGCTGCGCCGGATCGAAAATATGCAGAAACTGGTGGCGGAATTACAAAACCACGAAATGCTGGCTGACGAAATCGCCTGGTTCCTGAAATTTTCCCCTTCCGGCGCCCGCAAATATATCCGCGACCTGCGCGAAGCAGGCGTGATCGAACTGGCCCGTTATATCGAAGGCACGGCCACTTACCTGGGCAAGGCTGTTTACCAGCTGACCCCGGATGCCGAACGCGTGCAAGCCTTCCTGGCAGCGATTGCGCAGCCCAAGCGCGAAGGCGCGCCGCCGCGCAAGGAACGCCCCAGCCTGCGTGAGCAGAGCATGGCGGGCAGCGGCCGGCACTTCCATATCCTGGCCGACGATACCCACTACGCCATCCGCGTCAACCGCGGCCCGGTGCAGCGCGACCCGCTGGTGGCCGCCCTGTTCGGGGCGCCGGGCTCGATGCAGAAGGCGACGCCGTAAGCAAGAGAACGGTGATAAGCTTCCATACATGATGGCTGGTTGAAATACCGTCAACGAGCCCCATCTGTGGCGGATCGAGTTCTGTTATGGACGGCATCATGGAAGCTTGGCTTTGGCTTATCGTGACGGCGCTGGCAATCGCAGCGCCGCTTGCATATCAACGCTGGTCGCTGCGGCGTGCCCTGGCGCGCCCGCTGCCGGCCGCCGGCCTGGCTGCACTCGAGCGCAGCATTCCTTTTTATCGCCAGCTGGGGCCCGATGTGCAGCGCCAGTTGCAGCGCATGGTGGTGCAATTCCTGCACCAGAAGAAATTCGTCGGCTGTGCCGGCCTGGAGGTGAGCGATGCCATGCGCATCACCATCGCTGCCCAGGCTTGCCTGCTCCTGCTGAACAAGCCCAGCAAGGTGTACCGCTCCCTGCACACCATCCTGCTGTACCCGGGCGCCTTCATCGCCGAACGCCAGGAAGTGGGGGCGGGCGGCGTCATCACGCCGGCGCGCCAGCAGATGCTGGGCGAGTCGTGGAGCGACGGCCGCATCGTGCTGTCGTGGGACGATGTCGAGCGCGCCACGCTGGACTGGCAGGGCGGCAATAACGTGGTACTGCATGAATTCGCCCACCAGCTGGACAGCGAATCGGGCAGCACCAATGGCGCGCCCTACCTGGGCAGCCCGGACAGCTACCGCAGCTGGTCGGCCGTGCTGTCGCGCGATTACGCCACCCTGCGCCACGAAGCCTGGCTGGGGCGCCAGGATGGCGTGCTCGATCCCTACGGCGCCACCAGCCCGGCGGAATTCTTCGCGGTGGCGACGGAAACCTTTTTCACCCGGCCCTGGCAATTGGCCGAACGCCATGCGGCGCTGTATGGCGAACTGCAGAAATATTACCGGGTCGACCCGCGCGACTGGCTACCGGCGCCACCGCCGCCGGCGCCGGAACCGGCCATGCTGTCGATGCCGCTGCCCGCGCGCGCGTTCGCCTGGGCCGATTGGTAAGGGAGAACCACGGGCGCCATGGAATTCGAAGACTTCGATTTCATCACCAGCGAGACGCCGGCGCGCGCCAGCGAACCGGCCGATCCCCTGCAGCGCCTGAAGTACCTGGTCGACAATACGCCGGCCATCATCTACAGCACGGTGCCAAGCGGCGACTTCAAGATGACCTTTGTCAGCGCCAATGCGCTGAACGTGCTGGGCTACCGGCCGGAAGACATGGTGGCCGATCCCAATTTCTGGTTCGACCACATCCACCCGGACGACGCGCCGAACATCTTTTCCAGCCTGGCGCTGATCTTCACCGAAGGCGAGCGGGCCTATGAATACCGTTTCCGCGCGGCCGACGGGCGCTACCTGTGGATGCACGACAAGCTGCGCCTGATCCGCGATGCGCAAGGCGCACCGCTGGAAGTGATCGGCTCGCTGACCGACATTACCGACCGCAAGCAGATGGAAGAAACCCTGATGCAGGCGCAGAACATGGCGTCCATCGGGCAGTTGGCGGCCGGCGTGGCGCATGAAATCAATAATCCGGTGGGCTTCGTCACCTCGAATATCGGCACCCTGAAAAGCTATGCCGACACCCTGTTCGAACTGGTCGAGCGCAGCGCCACGCCGGAGCAGCGGCGCCAGGCCGACTACGACTTCATGAAGGAAGACACGGCGGCCCTGCTGCGCGAATCGATGGACGGCCTGCGCCGCGTGCGCGACATCGTGCAGGCCCTGAAGGAGTTTTCGGAAGCGGGCGACAGCCAGTGGCAGCAGGTCGACCTGCACGACGGGCTGGATGGCACGCTGAACGCGCTGGCCAACGAGCTGCGCTTCAAGGTCAAGATCGACAAGCATTACGGCAAGCTGCCGCCCGTGCGCTGCCTGCCGGGCCAGTTGAACCAGGTATTCCGCAATATCCTGCTGAACGCGGTGCAGGCCATCCCGGACCAGGGCATCATCCGCATTGTCACCAGCTGCGACCGCGAGAACGTGTCGGTGCGCATCCAGGACAATGGCGTCGGCATCGCGCCGGAAAACCTGGGCCGCATCTTCGATCCCTTCTTCACCACCAAGCCCGTGGGCAGCGGTATCGGCCTTGGGCTATACCTGGCCTACGGCATCGTGCACAAACACGGCGGCCGCATCGCGGTGATTTCGGAACCCGGCAAGGGGTCGGCGTTTACCGTGGTCCTGCCACTCCACCACGGTTGACCCAGATCGGCAGGCGGTGCCCGCTTTTCTTTTCGAAGTCCTGCAGTTGCTGGATCATGCGCGCGTCCAGCGTGTGGTCGGCCGCCAGCAGCATCAGCCCGTCGCGGCTGACCACGTCGCGCGACAGCACCATGCCCGGCACCAGTTCGCCCGACAGCAGTTCGACGTCGCTGCTTTCGGTCGCCCCGCGCACGCCGCCATCGACCACCTGGCGGAAGGCCTGCACCACCTGCGGGTCGTAGCGCTTGCCGCTGCCGTCCATCACCAGTGACTTGGCTTCCTCCGGGCGCAGATGGCGCTGCACCAGGGCGCCCTGCTGCAGGTTGTAGTAATCGATGGCCAGGGTCAGGATGCGCGAACCGATCGGGATCGCGAAGCCGGCCAGGCGGTCGGGGAAACCCTGGCCGTCGAAGCGCTCCATCTGGTGGCGCACGATGGCGGCCACGCCGGCCATGTCGGTCAGCGGCATCAGCAACTGGGCGCCCGCCACCGGGTGCTTGCGGAATTGCGCCAGCTGGGCACCCTGCAGCATGGTCATCGGGGTGCGCAGCATCTCGTCGGAAAAACCGATGCGGCCCAGGTCGTGCAGCAGGGCGGCAATGAACACGTCCTGCACCTCGTTCAATTCCAGCTGGAGCTGGGCCGCCATCTTGCGCGCCAGTTCGGCCACCTGGCGCGTCTGGCCCGGCTGGCCGGTGCCGCGCATTTCGGCAATGCTGGACAGGATCTTGATGGTGGTCAGGAAGTTGGCCTTGAGCTGGCGCGTGCGTTCCTCGACCTTCTGTTCCAGGCCCGCGTTGAGGGCCTTGAGTTCCTCGTTCTGCTTCAGGGTCAGCGCTTCCAGGCGCTGCTTTTCCATTTCCAGCTGGTGCCGCTCGAGCGCGTGGCGCACGATCAGCAGGATGTCGTTGTCGTCCCAGGGCTTGGTGATGTAGCGGTAGATCTCGCCGCAGTTGATGGCATCCTGGATCGACTGCACGTCGGAATAGCCGGTCAGCAGCAGGCGCACGGTGTTGGGCCAGCGTTCGCGCACCTGGGCCAGGAAGCGCGCGCCATCCATCTCCGGCATGCGCATGTCGGAGATCACCAGGTCGACCGGCTGCTGCGCCAGCAGTTCCAGCCCCTGGGCGCCGCTGATGGCCGTCAGCACTTCGTAGCCCTTGCCGCGGAACAGGCGGCGCAGCGAAGACAGGATGTTCGGCTCGTCGTCGACACACAGGATGGTCATCATAGGGCGGTTTCTTTCTGAACGTTGGCGGGGCGGGTGCGGGGCAGGGTGACACGGAAGGTGGTGCCCTTGCCCAGGGCGGAGTCGACGTCGATGCGGCCATGGTGCTTCTGCACGATGCCGTACGACAGGGACAGGCCCAGGCCGGTGCCCTTGCCGACTTCCTTGGTGGTGAAGAAGGGGTCGAAAATGCGGCCCAGGTTTTCCGGCGCGATGCCGCAGCCGTTGTCGCTGACGCTGAACCACACATGGTCGCCGTCGCAGCCGGTGCGCAGTTCGATGCGGCCGCGCATCGGCCCCATGGCATGGGCCGCGTTGACCAGCAGGTTCATCACCACCTGGTTGATCTGCAGCGGCAGGCATTCGATGTCGGGGATGTCGGCGTACTCGCGCACCACGTCGGCCTTGTACTTGATTTCATTGCTGACGATGTTGAGGGTGGAGTCGATGCCCTGGCGCAGGTCGGCCCACACCCACTCCTGCTGGCTGTCGACGCGCGAAAAGTCCTTCAGGTCCTGCACGATGTGGCGCACGCGCACGATGCCTTCCTTGGATTCCTGCATCAGGGTCGGGATATCGGTGCGCAGGAAATCCAGCTCCACCTGCTCGCGCAGCGCGCGCAGGCGGGTTGCCACGGCCGGGTCGACAATGGCCGCCTCCGCTGCCTGGTAGGCGTCGAGCATGGTGAACAGGCTGTCCAGGTAGCTTTGCAGGGTGCCGAAGTTGGAAAAGATATAGCCGATCGGGTTGTTGATTTCATGCGCCACGCCGGCTGCCAGCTGGCCGATCGAGGCCAGCTTGTCCGACTGCACCAGCTGCTGCTGGGTGCGGCTCAGCCGGTCGTTCAGCTCGGTCAGCTCGATATTGCGGCGGCGCAGTTCCTCTTCCGCGCTCTGGCGCTGGCGGATGTCTTCGGCCAGCTGGGCGGTACGCTGGCGCACCGTGTGCTCCAGGTTGTCGTGCGCGCGGCGCAGGGCATTTTCCGCCACGCGCCGCTCGGTCACGTCGCGCAGGCTCTGGATCGCCCCCACCAGCTGGCCGTCGTGGTCGCGCAGCGGTGCCGCAGTGAATTGCAGCCAGTGGCCGGCCGCGCCGATATTGGGAAAGAAATCTTCTTCCTCGTAGGCGCCCTCGATCAGCGGCGACGGCTTGTATTTGTCGCGAAAGTTCGGCTCGGTGGCCGGATCGACATTGTCCACGATCAGGTCGGCCAGCAGCGGGCGCGGCTTGGTGTAGAAAGCTTGCCAGTGCTTGCTGGTGCCGACCATCTCGTGCGTGCTCCAGCCCAGCAAGTGTTCGCAGGCCTTGTTCCAGTGGGTGATCACATGCCGGCTATCGATGACGAAGGTGGCGACAGGGTGGCCGTCCAGCAGTTCGGACAAGGCGTGCTCGGTAGACCTTTCGTTGTAGAAGCTACTCATGTCAAAGTGGCATCGGGTGTAGTCAATACGATTATACGGCTGGAAATAGGAAAGGTGCGCGTGCGTTAACGAACGGTCAGCCGGCGCAAGCTTGGGCAGGCTGGAGTTTTTTTCGGGAGAATGCCATGAGTACCATCATCGCTGGACATTTCCAACTGCAGGAGACGGCGCTGGAGGCTTGCGAAGCCTTCAAAGCGGCCGGCTTTGACGCCGGCCAGGTCAGCACTTTCTACAACAATCCGCCGGGGCAGCACGCCGTGATCCCGACCGGCGGCGACCGCATCGCCTCGCCGGGCGCGCAGGACACGCCCGCGGGCATTGCCAAGGGCGAGGTGACGGGCGCCGCGGTGGGGGCGGCGGTGGGCGCGGCCACCATCCCGCTCACCGGCCCGGTCGGCCCGGTGCTGGGCGGCCTGGTCGGGGCCCACGTCGGTTCGCTGTACAGTTTTTCCGAACTGAAGGAAAAGGAGGAATCCGGGCCGCCGCCGCGCCATGCCACGATGATGGTGGCGGTGGCGGTCGAGGCGGACCAGGAGTCGCGCGCAATCGAGCTGATGCGCCAGCAGGGCGCCCTGCAGGTGGAACGGGCCGAAGGCTTGATCGCGGACGGCGACTGGAAGGATTTCGATCCCTTGTCAGTCCCACAATTTGTCTGAAGACGCTGTTGCGGAATGCAAACGCCCCCTGTGCGAAAAGTAATTTTCGGTATGATAGTTGCTACAATAAAAGCAGCAAACTAGACGTGGATCATGGCCACGGCGTGCCGTCCAGTACATCATCTGCCACAAGAGCCTCGCGCTTGGTTTTGAGGGGGGAGAGCGTCAATGACACAGGCATGGGTAGTACTTTCGCGGCCGGACCGCCGCGATATCTCGGCGCCGACCGAAGCCCAACTGGTGGCGGCGTTGGCGGACGTCTACGGCGGCAAGGTGCATGGCCCCGACGGCGTCCCCGGCAGCGCCACCCTCAAGTTCGGCTATGACGATGGCCTGATGTACCAGGTCGAGGTCGGCCAGGATGGCGCGGTACGCTACGAGGAATGGTCGGACCGCGATTGCGAAATCGCCCTGGCCACTCCGCGCCACATGAGCTGCAAGCAGGAAGATGCGCTGCAATTGTGGAAATGGCTGGCGCAGCGCCAGGTGGCCAAGATCCGCAACCAGGCCTGGGCTTCGGAAGCCTAGTGTGACATCAGCACCGGCAGCGTCATCGCGTCCAGCACGCTGCGCGTGACGCCGCCCAGCAGGGTTTCGCGGAAGCGCGAGTGGCCATAGGCCCCCATCACCAGCAAGTCGCAATCGCGCTCGCCCGCCACCGCCAGCAACTGCTCGGCCACGTTGCCGGGCCGCTTCAGCAAGCCCTGGCGCTCGCTCTGGCCCAGCACCACGCTGGCCACCACCCCATGCCGTTCCAGCCAGGCCAGCACTTCGCTGCCGGGCGGGTCGCCGAACACGCCGGGGCGCGTATCGCCATCGAAGATCGCCACCGTCACGCTGTCGGCGCGGCGCAGCAGCGGCAGGGCGTCCTGCAGCGCGCGGCCGGCCTCGCGGCTGGCATTCCAGGCGGCCAGGATGTGGCGCCCCGGCGCCAGGCCGCCCGGGCTGGCCACGCCGTCGCGTGTGACGGCAATCGTGGCCGAGGTGCGCGCCGTGACCGGCAGCACCAGCACCGGCTTGCCGCTGCCGGCCAGTACTTCGGCCGGTATGTCCGGCCCGCGCCCGTTGGGGGCGAGCTGGCCCACGATCACCAGGTCGGCATGGCGCGCCATCAGGTTCAGGCCGGTGGCCGGTTCGTCGTCCAGGATGCGCTGTTCGAACGATTGCACGCCCAGCCCCTGCAGGCGCGGCGCGAAGTCGGCCAGGGCATGGGCGGCGCGCTGGCGCAGGATGTCCAGGTGGCGCGCCAGGTTGGGATCGTTGTCGTCCACCGTCTCGTTCTGGTACAGGAAGCGCGAAATGCCGGTGGTGGCGATGCCCACCACGTGGGCGCCTTCCTGCAGCGCCAGTTCGCCGGCCAGCACGATGCGGGCCGCGCTGTGCGGCGCTTCGTCGACATGCACCAGGATGGTCTTGTAAGCCATGGCAGGATGCTCAGCGCAGGGCGGCCGTCGCTTTCTCCAGCCGCGTCTGGCAGGCAATGCACAACGGCGCTTCGGGCCGGGCATTCAGGCGCGAGAAGGGGATCTCATTGCCGCAGTTGTCGCACAGGCCGTAGCTGCCGTCGTCGATTTTCGCCAGGGCGTGGCGCACGCTGCGCAGCTGGGCCTGCTTGTGCTCGTCGGCTTCCAGTTCCAGCTGGTTGAGGGTGCGGTTGCTGGCGCTGTCGGCCGGCGACGTTTCAATCTCCTCCACTGCCGGCACACGCGCCAGCTCGCCGTCCACGCGGCCGGCAAGCTGCTGCAGCAACGCAACTTTGCGTTCCTCCAGGGCGGCTTGCAAGGATGCAAGCTGTTCGCGCGACAGGCCCATGACGGTCTCCACGAATGCATTGTTCGGAAGACCATTGTATGCCTGCTGCGCTATTTACGCACTCCCGCGTGCCTGCCGTGCGGCCAGTTGCCGTTTCAGGCTTTCCAGCGGCGCCGCCAAGTGTTCTGGCCGGGCTGCCGCGATGGCGGCGGCCACGGCCAGCAGGTCGGCACTGATGCCGGCCAGTTCCCTGACCCGCTCGATGCGGCGGATGGTGTCGCGCGCCTCGGCGGCCAGCCGCAGCAATTCCGGCAGCGTCACGCCCATGCCTTCCAGTGAATGGCTGGCGGCATCGACGTACAGGCTGTTGGCTTGCTGGCGCAGCGCCACTTCGTTTTCGAACAGGGCCTGGGCGGCGCCGTGCGTCAGCGGCGCCCCGGCCTGGCCATTGCCCCCGTCCAGCCGCTGGGTCTGGCGGATGCCGCGCATGATGCGCTGGTGCAGTTCGTCGGCGCTGGCCGACAGGCTGTCGGCCAGGGCTTCCAGGTCGTGCGGCAGGGTGGCGGTCAGGCTCATGGCAGGGCTCCTTGGGCGGTGGCGAGGGGGGCGGCGGCAGGCACTGGGTCCAGCCCGCGGAACAGGGCGGCGTGCCGCGCGCGGATGGCGTCCACGTTCTGCGCGGCCAAGGTGTGGCGCAGGCCGAGCAGGCGGTATTCGCGCAGTTTTTCCTGCTGGTGGGCGCGCGCCAGCGCCGCCAGCAGGCGGTCGGCGGGCGCGTCGGCGTACGGGATCTCCACTTCCAGCATGCCCAGCACGATGCGCTGTTCATTGTCGTGGTTCTTGTTGAAGTAGCGCAGCAGCGTGTGCATGGCGTCGAGCGTGTCCTGCAAGGGTTCATAGCCTTCACGCAACATGGCTTGCACGGCCTGGTCCTGGGCGCGGGCGCCGGCGGCGCGCTGCAGCAGGCGCACCAGGCCGGCATAGGCGTTGACGTGGCGGTCGGTCAGGCCGGTGTCCGGCCAGGCCTTGATGCCTTCCGCCAGTTGCTTGACCTGGTCGCGGTAGCTGAAGGCATCGCCGCCGGCCAGCGCGCCCAGCGCGCGCAGGTAGGTGGCGGCGGCATCGTGCAGGGCCACGAAGTCGGGATAGGCATCGTGGCGCTTGCGGTCGATGGCTTCCTCGCGCTCGGCCGCCTCGAGCGTGAGGTAGGGGTGCTCGCGCTGGTAAGTGTCGCGGAAGCGTTGGCTCAGGTCGCTGAACGCCGCCAGCTTGGGCGCTTCATCGGCGAGGGCGCGCACTTCTTTCAGGCGCGGATTGCTGGCACAGGCGGCGAGCAGCAGGCACAACAGGATGCACAGGTAGCGTTTCATGATGGTCTCCTCGGGCGGCAGGGACCATCTTGCGCCATGGCGCGGGCGGCGCGTTTGCGCCAGCGCAAAGGTCAGGCGCGCAGGTAGGGCGCGGCCCAGGCCAGGCTGTCTTCGCTGCGCCCGCTGGGGATGTATTCGCAGCCGATCCAGCCGTCGTAGCCCAGCTCGTCAAGCAGGCGGAACAGGAAAGGGTAGTGGATTTCGCCGGTGCCCGGCTGGTGGCGGCCCGGCGTGTCGGCCAGTTGCATGTGGCGGATATTGGGCAGGCAGGCGCGGATGGTATTGGCCAGTTCGCCTTCCATGCGCTGCATGTGGTAGATGTCGTATTGCAGGAACAGGTTGGGGCGCGCGGCCTCGGCCAGGATGTCCAGTGCCTGGCGGCTGTGGTTCAGGAAATAGCCGGGGATATCGAAACGGTTGATCGGTTCGATCAGCACGTCGATGCCGTGCGGCGCGAACTGGTCGGCCGCGTATTGCAGGGCGCGCAGATAAGCTTCGCGCGCCCGTTCCGGCGCCAGGCCGCCGGGCACGATGCCGGCCATGCAGTGCACGCGCGGGGTGCCCAGTTCGGTCGCGTATTCGATGGCCGTGTGCACACCGTCCTGGAATTCGGTGAAGCGGCGCGGATCGCAGGCGATGCCGCGTTCGCCGGCCTGCCAGTCGCCGGGCGGCAGGTTATGCAGCACCAGTTGCAAGCCGTGGCGCTGCAGGCGCTCCCTGATCTCGTCAGCCTCGAAAGCATACGGAAACAGGAATTCCACCGCCGAGAACCCAGCCGCGCGCGCCAGTCCGAAGCGCTCGATGAACGGCGCTTCGGTAAACAGCATGGACAGGTTGGCAGCGAACTTGGGCATGCTGCAGATTATAAATATTTGTCCCCCCGGGGTCAGGAACCAAGTGGACAGTTTTTTCCGTCAAGCAGAATTTGTCCACATTGTTCCTGACCCCGGGGGGACAGAAGTTGCTTAGCGGCTGCGCTGGCGGGGGGCGTTGGCGCTGCGGGGAGCGCCGCCGCCACCGCCGCCGGGACGGGCGTCGCGGCGGATGCCGGCGGGGGCGCTGCCGCGCGGGGCGGCAGCGCTATTGCCATTGGCGGCCACGCGCGGCTTGCCCTGGCCGTTCTGGCTGCGGTTGCCGCCGCCGTTGCCATTGCCGCCGCCCTGGCGCGGTGGGCGGTTCTGGTGGCGGCCCATGCCGCTGCGCAACTGGATCGGCTGCGGCTTGGCATTCGGGTCGGGTTCGAAGCCGGGGATCACTTCGCGCGGCAGGGTTTGCTTGATCAGGCGTTCGATGTCGCGCAGCATGACGTGTTCATCCACGCACACCAGCGATACCGCTTCGCCCTTGGCGCCGGCGCGGCCGGTGCGGCCGATGCGGTGCACGTAGTCTTCCGGTACGTTCGGCAAGTCGTAATTGACCACGTGCGGCAACTGGTCGATGTCGATGCCGCGCGCGGCGATGTCGGTGGCGACCAGGCATTGCAGGGTGCCATCCTTGAACTCGGCCAGCGCGCGGGTGCGCGCGGTCTGGCTCTTGTTGCCGTGGATGGCCATGGCTTTAACGCCGTCGCGCCCCAGCTGTTCGACCAGCTTGTTGGCGCCGTGCTTGGTGCGCGTGAATACCAGCACCTGGGTCCAGCCGTGGGTGCGGATCAGGTGCGACAGCATCGGGTGCTTCTTGTCGCGGTCGACCGGGTGGATTTTCTGCGAAATGATTTCCACCGTCGAATTGCGGCGCGCCACTTCGATGGTTTTCGGGCTGTCCAGCAGGCCGTCGGCCAGGGCCTTGATCTCGTCGGAGAAGGTGGCGGAGAACAGCAGGTTCTGGCGCTTTGGCGGCAGCGCGGCCAGCACCTTGCGGATGTCGCGGATGAAGCCCATGTCCAGCATGCGGTCGGCTTCGTCCAGGATCAGGATTTCAATCTTGTCGAGGTTGACGGTGCCCTGGCCCATGTGGTCCAGAAGGCGGCCCGGCGTGGCGACCAGGATGTCGACGCCGTGCTTGAGCAGCTTGATCTGGGGATTGATGCTGACGCCGCCAAAGATCACGGCCGAATTGAGCTTGGTGTATTTGCCGTAGGTCTTGACGCTTTCCTCCACCTGGGCCGCCAGTTCGCGGGTCGGGGTCAGGATCAGGGCGCGGATCGGGCGTGGCGAAGTATTGTTGGCCAGCTTGCTGCCGAAGGCGTCGGTCGACAGACGGTGCAGTACCGGCAGCGTGAAGCCGGCGGTCTTGCCGGTGCCGGTCTGGGCGCCGGCCAGCAGGTCGCCGCCGTTCAGCACGGCCGGGATGGCCTGGCTCTGGATCGGGGTAGGGGCTGTATAGCCGGTTTCGGCTACCGCGCGCACGATGGCATCTGATAAGCCGAGGTCGGAGAAAGACATAAGTGTGGTTATTCTATAAATTGTGTGTAAAGTATTGCCATATGGAAACGTCGGCACTGAGCGGAGTATAGCAGCAAAGGCGTTTCATTGACGCACGGCAACAAGAAAAAAAGGCCCCGCAGGGCCTCTTTTGTAGTGAATTTGGGCTTAACTTTATGCAAACTCTGCCAACAGGCCAACCATCTGGCCGAATACCTTGGGCGAGGCTGCAATGATGTGGCCGGTATTCATATAGTTGGATTCGCCGTTGAACTCGCCGGCGATGCCCCCGGCTTCCGTCACCAGCAGGGCGCCGGCGGCGATGTCCCAGGGTTTCAGGTTCTTTTCATAGTAGCCGTCCAGGCGGCCGCAGGCCACGTACGCCAGGTCCAGGGCGGCGGAGCCTGCGCGGCGGATGCCGTGCGAGCGTTCGGCCATGATGGTGAACATCTTGGCGAATTCGACGATCGCGGCTGGCGAGCCTGGCTTGTAGCCGGAGGCCAGCAGGGCGCCGCTGATGCGGTCCAGCTTGTTGACGCGGATGCGCTTTTCATTGAGGTAGGCGCCGGCGCCCTTGGTGGCGGTGAACAGGTCGTTGTGCACCGGGTCGTAGACCACGGCCTGGGTCACCACGCCTTTTTGCTGCAGGGCGATGGAAATGGCGTACTGGGGGAAGCCGTGCATGAAGTTGGTGGTGCCGTCCAGTGGATCGATGATCCACACGTATTCGCTCTCGTCATTTACGGTGCCGGTGATGCCGGATTCTTCGGCATAGATGGCGTGGTCCGGATAAGCCTTCAGCAGCACTTCGATGATGGCCTGTTCCGCGGCCTGGTCAACATCAGTGACGAAGTCATTGTGTTGTTTTTCCGTTACGTTCACGCGGTCCAGGTCGAAGGAGGCGCGGTTGATCACAGCGGCGCCACGGCGCGCGGCCTTGATGGCCGTATTCAGCATTGGGTGCATACTAGCTTCCGTAAAATAGCCATTGCCGCCCACGGAAACGCTTCGCGCATCCGGCAGCGGAAATGATGACAAGATTGAAAAAGAGCGGCGCGTTGTGCTGCCAGAGTAAAATGCGGCCCAACGCAGAATCCCGCTATTGTAAATGAAGCAGACCGAAACCGCATCCTCCGCCTTCCGCCGCCTGCGCGTGATCCTGGTCGAAACCAGCCGCCCTGGCAATATCGGCTCGGTGGCGCGCGCCATGAAAACCATGGGTTTTTCCGACCTGGTGCTGGTTAATCCGCGCGTGGAAGGCGCCTGCGGCCACGAGGAAGCGGTGGCGTTTGCCTCCGGCGCGCAGGACATCCTGGCCGCGGCGCGCGTGGTGGCCAGCATGGCCGAGGCGCTGGAGGGCATCAACTTCACGGCCGCCGTGTCGGCCCGCCTGCGCGAGTTCTCGCCGCCGGTGCTGACGCCGCGCGAATTCGCCGGCCAGCTGGCGGCGGGCGCGGACCTGCATGCCGCGCTCATTTTCGGCAATGAGCGCTTCGGGCTGCCGAACGAAATCGTCGAACCGTGCAATGTGCTGGTGAATATTCCCGCCAATCCCGACTATTCCTCGCTCAACCTGGCGCAGGCGGCGCAAGTGCTGGTGTATGAATGCCGCATGGCGGCACTGGACGGGCAGCGCGCCGCCAGCCCGGTCGGCTTCCACGGCGAGGCGGCCAGCGCGGCCCAGATCGAGGGCATGTACGAACACCTCGAGCGGGCCCTGGTCGACATCGGCTTCCTCGACGCGAACAATCCGCGCAAGCTGATGC
This sequence comes from uncultured Duganella sp., assembly GCA_966112955.1. Classification (GTDB taxonomy): domain Bacteria; phylum Pseudomonadota; class Gammaproteobacteria; order Burkholderiales; family Burkholderiaceae_D; genus Rugamonas. The sequence goes on from CBHWEO010000030.1 coordinate 25,966, forward strand.
CGCGCCTGAAGCGCATGTTCGCGCGCGCCGGGCTGGAGACGGAAGAGGTGAACATCCTGCGCGGCATCGCGCGCATGATGATGGGGCGCGGCCGCAAGGATTAGAGGCCTTGCTCTAGCCTTGCCCGCCCGGCGTCCTTAGAATCCTCCTCATAACAAGAGGAGACTTGATGCAACGCAGATCATTTTTGAAGGCCGGGCTGCTGGGCGGCCTGGCGCTGGTGGCCGGCGGCGCCGTGTACCGGCAACTGCGCCCGCCGGTCAGCCAGCGTTTCGCGCTGGACGCGCAGGGCCGCACCATGCTGGCGGCCCTGATCCCGGCGATCACGGGCCTGGCGCCCGATGCGGCGGCGCTGGCGGCCGGTATCGACCGCGTCGGCGGGGCCATCGGCGGCTTACCGCTGCGCGTCCAGAAGGAAATCAGCGACCTGTTCGGCCTGCTGGCCATGGCGCCCACGCGGCGCCTGCTGGCCGGCGTGCCGCCGTGGGCCGAGGCGACGCCGCAGCAGCTGGCGGACTTCCTGCAAGGCTGGCGCACCCACCGCACCGAAATGCTGCAGACGGCTTACCACGGCCTGCACGACCTGGTGATCGGCGCCTGGTACGCCGAGCCTGCCACCTGGACGGGCATCGGCTATCCCGGCCCGATGAAGGAGCTGAGCGCATGAGCAGCCCTGTCCCGGATCCGATCCAGGCCGGCATCGCCGCCGGCTGGCAAGTCATCGACGCGTCCACCCTCGCGCAGGACCGCAGCTTCGATGCCGACGTGGTCATCGTCGGCACCGGCGCCGGCGGCGGCGTCACGGCGGAAATCCTGGCGCAGGCCGGCCTGAAAGTGCTGATGGTGGAAGAGGGCGCGCTGAAGTCCTCGAAGGATTTCAAGATGCGCGAAGCCGAGGCCTATCCCGCGCTGTACCAGGATTCCGCCGCGCGCAAGACGGCCGACAAGGCCATCAACATCCTGCAGGGCCGCACCGTGGGCGGCTCGACCACCGTCAACTGGACGTCGAGCTTCCGCACCCCGGCCGATACGCTGGGCTGGTGGCAGTCGCATTACGGCCTGGCCGACTACAGCGTGGACGCGCTGGCGCCCTGGTTCCGCAAGATGGAAGAGCGCCTGCACATCAGCGACTGGCCCACGCCGCCCAACGAGAACAACGACCTGCTGCGGCGCGGCGCGGAAAAGCTGGGCATCTCGACAGGCCTGATCCGCCGCAACGTCAACGGCTGCTGGAACCTCGGGTATTGCGGCATGGGCTGCCCGACCAATGCCAAGCAGTCGATGCTGGTCACCACCATTCCCGGCGCGCTGGAAAAAGGCGCCGTGCTGCTGACGCGCGCCCGCGCCGAACGCTTCACGCTGGCCGGCAGCCAGGCCACCAGCCTGGAATGCACGGCGCTGACGGCTGATGGCCTGGAGCCGACCGGGCGCCGCCTGACGCTCAAGGCGCGCCACTTCGTGGTGGCCGGGGGGGCCATCAATTCGCCGGCCCTGCTGCTGCGCTCCGGCGCGCCCGACCCGCACCAGTTGCTGGGCCAGCGCACCTTCCTGCACCCCGTGGTGCTGTCGATCGGCGCTTACCGGCAGCCGGTGGAAGCCTTCAGCGGCGCGCCGCAAACCGTGTATTCCGACCACTTCCTGCACACGCAGGCGGTGGATGGGCCGATGGGCTACAAACTGGAAGTCGGTCCCTTGCATCCGGTGCTGGCCGGCAGCACCATGTCCGCCTTCGGCCCGGCGCACGCGAGCCTGATGCAGCGCTTCGCCCATGTGCAAGGCTTGCTGGCGCTGCTGCGCGACGGCTTCCATCCGGAAGCAGCGGGCGGCCGCGTCACGCTGCACAGCGATGGCTCGCCGCGGCTGGACTATCCGCTCACGCCGTATTTCTGGGATGGTGCGCGGCGCGCCCTGCTGACCATGGCGGAAATCCAGTTCGCAGCCGGCGCGGAAGCGGTGCGCCCGGTGCACGAACTGGTCGGGCAGCCGTACCGGAGTTGGGACGAGGCGCGCCAGGCCATTGCCGCGCTGCCGATGCAAAAACTGCTGACGCGGGTGGTGTCGGCCCACGTGATGGGCGGTTGCGCCATGACGGGCGATGCCGCGACCGGCGTGGTGGCGCCGGATGGCCTGTACCGCGGCATCGGCAACCTGTCGGTGCACGACGGCTCGCTGTTCCCGACCTCGATCGGCGCCAATCCGCAACTGTCGATCTACGGCATCACCGCGAAGCTGGCGAGCGGCCTGGCCGCGCGCCTCGGCGCCAGGAGTTGACCCATGGTCAAGCGGCTGCTCATGATGGTGATGGTGCTGCAAGTTGCCGCGGCCGGCGCCATCGCCTGGGGCCTGTCGCGCGTCATGCCGGCCGACGTGGCCCTGCTGCTGGCAGCAACCGTTGTATTACTGGTACGGATGGCCATCGCCGCCAACAACTTCCGCATGGCGGCGCGGCCGCTGCCGGACGAGGCGCGGCTGGACTGGCCGCAGCGGCTGCAGCTGTTCCTGCACGAATTCATGTCGACCATGAGCACCACGTCCTGGCACATGCTGCGCCACCGGCCGCGGATGCACCTGGCCGGCCAGCCGCGCGGCTATCCCGTGCTGCTGGTGCACGGTTATGGGGCCAACGGCGGGTTCTGGGTACACCTGGCCGCGCTGCTGGAGGCGGAAGGCTACAGCCATGCCACGGTGGACCTGGAACCGGTGTTCGGCGATATCGAGGACTACGCGCTGCAGCTGGAACAGGCGGTGCAAGCCTTGCGCGCGGCCAGCCGCAGCGAAAAGGTGGTCATCGTGGCGCACAGCATGGGCGGGCTGGTGGCGCGCGCCTGGCTGCGCCGCTTTGGTGCAGACCATGTGGCGCGCATCATCACGCTCGGCACGCCGCACCACGGCACCGACCTGGCGCAGATGGGACCGGGCCATAATGCGCGCCAGATGCGGCGCGACGCGGCCTGGCTGGCGCAGCTCGATGCGGACGACCGCGCGCGGCGCGGCCTGTTCACCTCCATTTACTCCTACCACGACAACATCATCGCGCCGCAGGATTCCTGCCACCTGCCCGGCGCCCGCAATATCGCCCTGCCGGGCATCGGCCACGTCGCCCTGGGGCGCCACCCCGACGTTGCCAAGCACATTCTTGCGGAGATCAGTGCGATCACTTAGACTGTCTTGAGGCTAAGCAAGAAGCGCTGCTGCAAGGGATGTGAAATTCCGTGAGTTTCATTCAGAAAGCAGGACGATGGCGACCGACTTCGGCAAGATCGATCATGTGGACACCCTGGATGCCGACACGGGCTTCGGCAGCCTGCTCGACTCGGAGCACTTCCTGGCCAGCATGTCGCACGAATTGCGTACGCCGCTGAACGCCATCATCGGCTTCACGGGCACCTTGCTGATGCAGCTGCCGGGCCCATTGAACGAAGAACAGGAAAAGCAACTGCGCATGGTGCAGTCCAGCGCACGCCAGTTGCTGGCGCTGGTCAACGACCTGCTCGACCTGGGCAAGCTGGGCGCCGGCACGCTGGAACTGCATCCGGCGCCGCTGAACTGCCGCAGCGTGGTCGAAGAACTGGTGCAGGCCTTCCGCCCGCAGGCGCGGCAGAAAGGGCTGGTGCTGCAGTTCCGCGCGCCGCCGCAGCCGCTCATGCTGCGCACCGACCGCCGCCTGCTGCAGCAGGTCCTCATGAACCTGGTGGGCAATGCCATCAAGTTCACCGAACGGGGGGAAATCAGCATCTCGGTCGAACGCAGCGTGGCGTCCGGCCGGCAGGTGGTGCAGTTCAGTGTCGGCGATACGGGTGGCGGCGTGCCGGACGACAGCGTGCAGCAACTGGGCATCCGCCTTAGCCGCAAACTGGCCGAACTGTTGCAAGGATCGATCCGCCGTTTCGATAAACCGGGGAACGGCAGCATATTTGTGCTCACCCTGCCCCTGGAATAGCGGATACTAGAGGCGACTCAATGACAGGAGTACCAATGTCGGCACGCATCCTGATTATCGAAGACAACCCCACCAATATGGAGCTGATGGTGTACCTGCTGCGCGCCTTCGGCTACCAGCCGCTGCTCGCCCATAACGGCGAGGAGGGCGTGGAGGCGGCGCAGCGCGAAGTGCCGGACCTGATCATCTGCGACGTGCACCTGCCCAAGCTCGATGGCTACGGCGTGGTGGCGCGGGTCAAGCAGGACCCCAAACTGAAGCACATCCCGATGCTGGCCGTGACCGCGCTGGCCATGGTCGGCGACCGCGAAAAACTGCTGGCCGCCGGCTTTGACGGCTATATCGGCAAGCCGATCGAACCGGATACCTTCGTATCCCAGATCGAGTCTTTTTTGCCGGGGGAGATGTCGCCCCGCAATGAGAACGACATCGCGACGATCCTGATCGTCGATGACCATGTGCTCAACCGCGAGTTCCTGATGACGCTTCTCGGTTACAGCGGCCACCGCCTGCTGGAAGCGTCAAGCGGGGTGGAAGGCCTGAAGGTGATGGAGAGCGAGAAGCCGGACCTGGTGATCTCGGACATCCTGATGCCGAACATGGACGGCTACGAGTTCGTCAACCGCATCCGCAGCAAGCCCGAACTGGCGAACGTGCCAATCATCTTTTACACCGCCACCTACCGCGAGCGGGAGGCGATGGCGGTGGCCGAGGCGTGCGGCGTGCGCTGGGTGCTGCCCAAGCCGTCCGACCCGGACGTGATCCTGAAGACGGTGCACGAGGCGCTGGGCATGGCGGAGCAGGGTGAGTCGCTGCCGGCGTTCGCCCCCGAGCCGCCGTCGCAGGGCCGGCTGTTCGATATCGAGCACAAGGTGGCCGAGTACATCGACGAACTGGAATCGAGCAGCCAGCTGATTACCCGCATGGCCAACAACGACGGTTCGCACGACAGCGAGCCGGAACACCTGAACCAGATGACGGAGCGGCTATCGCGTTCCCTCTCCAGCCTGCAGGCGGTCAGCCTGCGCCTGACGGCCCTGATCGAACTCGGTATCGAACTGGGGGCCGAGCGCGATCCGCAGGGCTTGATCGATATCGGGGTGCGGGTGGCGCAGAACATTTGCGTGTCGCGCTTTGCCTGCATCGGCGTGCTGGAACAGGATGCGCATGAGGCCAGCTATTTCGCCTCCTGCGGCATTGGCGAGCAGGCCAGGGTGGTAGCGGGCCAGGCGCGCGCCGGCATCCTCGAGAGCCTGCTGCAGCAACGCCAGCCGGTGCGCATGAGCCGCCTGGGCGGCGACCCGCGCGAAATCGGCCTGC
>CBHWEO010000031.1:0-30264 GCA_966112955.1 uncultured Duganella sp.
TGATGCGCCGCGGCCCCGCAGTGGCCCGCACCGTCATCCGGGAATCCGTCAAGAATGCCGCTGCCGTGCAGACCGCCTCCGTCAAAAGCGTGGAAACCATGACGCCGCCGGCCTCGAACCATCCGACCTACGACGCCTTTTCCGACATGCTGGCCGACCTGTCGCGCCTGGGCCAGAGCACCAATCCATTCAATGTGCCACCGCTGTCGACGGGCGCGGCCGCGATCGGCCTGCCCGGCCATTTCATCGACGCCAGCTATACGAACGACGCGGGCACCCGCGACTATAAACTGTATATCCCCAGCACGTATTCGGGCCAGCCGTCGCCGCTGCTCGTGATGCTGCACGGCTGCACCCAGAGTCCCGACGACTTCGCGCTCGGCACCGGCATGAACGCGCTGGCCGAGGAATACGCCTGCCTCGTCGCGTATCCCGCCCAGACGCAGCAGGCCAACGCGTCGCGCTGCTGGAACTGGTTCAGCGCGGCGGACCAGCAGCGCGACCAGGGCGAACCTTTCATCATCGCAGGGCTCACGCGCGATCTCATGGCGCGCCATGCAATCGATCCGGCCAGGGTGTTCGTCGCGGGCCTGTCCGCCGGCGGCGCCATGGCCGCCATCATGGGTACGCTGTATCCGGACCTGTATGCGGCCGTCGGTGTCCACTCCGGCCTGCCGTTCGCGGCCGCCCACGACCTGCCCTCCGCGCTGGCCGCGATGAAGGGCGATTTCCGTACGCACCACAAGCCGGGAAAATCGCTGCCGATCATCGTCTTCCATGGCGACCGCGACACGACCGTGCACCCGGCCAATGGCGACGAGTTGATCAAGCGGCGCCGGCGTCACCCGGCCGAAGACATCGTGGTCGAACCTGGCGCCGTGCCGGATGGCCACGCCTATACGCGCACGGTGCACCGCAAGCCCGACGGCAGCATCCACGCTGAACACTGGCTGATCCATGGTTCCGGCCACGCCTGGTCCGGTGGCGACACGCGCGGCACTTATACGGACGGCAGGGGCCCGAACGCGAGCCGCGAAATGATGCGCTTCTTCCGGACGGCGCGCTGATTCCGCACGCGGCCGCGCGCCAGCGCCGTCATGCGGGCGGCGTGTCGGTGTCGGCCGGCGTGGAAGGCGCCGCCGCTGGCCGTTGCGCGATATGCTGCGCCAGGCAGGCCGGGCACCAGCATCCGGCCACCTCGTCCGCCGGCGGCAACGCGACCACGGGCGGCAAGCGTGTGCACCAGCACGGTGCGCCATCGTTGCCGTCGACCATGGCGCAGCCGAATGTCGCGCCGCAGCGGGTGCAGGTACTCATGCGCTGCCCCCGACTTCGCGTTGGTAGATGAAAAGTTGCCGTCGTGTATCCATATGTAGTTACCTTAACGGCGAGCATCAAGAAATACAACATGAAGCCTCTATAATGCCCACTGCGGCGGGCTATTGCCTGTAAAATCTCGCAAATTCTTTTCCGGACCCCCAATGAACGCTACGCTGACCACTTTGACGGGCGAAGACCAGAACAATGACCTGACTGCGGTCTCGCCGCAGATCAAGGCGCAGATCCTGGCCGAAGCACTCCCCTACATCCGTAATTTCCACGGCAAGACCATCGTCATCAAATACGGCGGCAACGCGATGACCGACGAGCGCCTGAAGCACGGCTTCGCGCGCGACGTCATCCTGCTGAAACTGGTCGGCATGAACCCGGTCGTGGTGCACGGCGGCGGTCCGCAGATCGACAACGCCCTGAAGAAAATCGGCAAGCAGGGCACCTTCGTGCAAGGCATGCGCATCACCGACGAAGAAACCATGGAAGTGGTGGAGTGGGTGCTGGGCGGCGAAGTCCAGCAGGACATCGTCATGCTGATCAACCACTACGGTGGCCAGGCCGTGGGCCTGACCGGCAAGGACGGCGGCCTGATCCGCGCACGCAAGATGGCGATGCCGGACAAGGACAAGCCGGGCGAATTCCTCGACATCGGTTTCGTCGGCGAGATCGAAGCGATCAACCCGGCCGTCGTGAAAGCCCTGCAGGACGACGCCTTCATCCCGATCATTTCGCCGATCGGTTTCGGCCAGGACGGCCAGGCCTACAACATCAATGCCGACGTCGTCGCCGGCAAGATCGCGGAAATCCTGAAGGCCGAAAAGCTGATCATGATGACCAACATCGCCGGCGTGCAGGACAAGAACGGCAACCTGGTGACCGACCTGTCGGCGCGCGAGATCGACGAGATGTTCGCGGACGGCACGATCTCGGGCGGCATGCTGCCGAAAATCTCGTCCGCGCTGGACGCCGCCAAGTCCGGTGTGAACACCGTGCACATCATCGACGGCCGTATCGAGCACTCTTTGTTGCTGGAAGTCTTGACCGAACAGGCTTTTGGCACTATGATCCGGTCGCACTGAAATTTTGTGGCGACGCAAAATCGCCACAAAACCAGATTTGCCCTTGTAGCTCAGTGGTAGAGCACTCCCTTGGTAAGGGAGAGGCCACGTGTTCAATCCACGTCAAGGGCACCAGGATTTGTCCCCATTCCTGCCTGTTCGGTATCCCTGATGCTTGAACGTCGGATAAGACAAGTGCTTATCCCGCTGCACGTTTGCCGTCGCAGTCGGGAAGGGGAGCCTCCAGGCGCGATGACAAGCGCCGGCAGCAAGCGAGGCAGTCAGGAAAGCTGGAGCGGTAGTTCAGTTGGTTAGAATACCGGCCTGTCACGCCGGGGGTCGCGGGTTCGAGCCCCGTCCGCTCCGCCAGAATGCCGAAGAAGCCCCACATGTCCTTGAGACTGTGGGGCTTTTTCATTTGCTATTGGAGCAACTGCCCTGTAAAATCGCGCGAGCAGTTTTAAAGCCTCCACTCTAGGAAAACAATAGCTGACATGTTTGATTTCGTACGTACGCATCAAAAGCTGATGCAGATTATCCTGGCGCTCCTGATTGTGCCGTCCTTTGTGCTGGTTGGTGTCAGCGGCGTCAAGCTGTTCGGCGAAGACGCGAATACCATCGCCAAGGTGGCCGGCCATCCGCTGACCCAGCAGGAATGGGAGAACGCCCAGCGCCGCCAGCTGGACATCATGCGCCAGCAGATGGGCGCGCAGTTCGACCAGAAGATGTTTGACACTCCCGAGTTCAAGCAGAACATCCTGGACCAGCTGATCGCCCAGCGCGCCGTGAACGCCGAAGTGCGCAACGCCCACATGAGCGTCGGCACCGAAAAGGTACAGCAGGCCATCACGCAACAGCTGCCGCTGTTCAAGGCCGACGGCACTTATGACAAGGAACAGTACGTCCAGATCCTGGCAGCCCAGGGCCTGAGCGCCAACGCGCACGCCGAGCAGGTCCGCAACGACCTGGCGATCCAGCAGATCGCGACCGGCATCGAGCTGAGCGCCTTCGTGCCCCGCACCGTTGCCAAGGCGATTTCCGACTTCGGCTCGCAAGAGCGCGAAGTGCAGGAACTGTCGCTGCCGATCAGCCAGTTCCTGCCGAACGTGAAGGTCACCGACGAGATGGTGAAGGCCTACTACGACAAGAACGCCAAGCTGTTCGAAATTCCGGAATCGGCCAAGATCGAATATGTTGTGCTGAACGCCGACGCCGTGGCATCGCAAGTGAATGTGAACGACGATGAAATCGCCGCCTATTACAAGGCGAACGAAAAGCGCTTCGCGACCGAAGAGCAGCGCCGCGCTTCGCACATCCTGATCAAGGCTGAAGGCGACAAGAAGGCGGCCAAGGCGAAGGCGGAAGCTGTCCTGGCCGAAGTGCGCAAGAATCCTGGCGACTTCGCGAAGATCGCCAAGGCCAAGTCGGATGACCCGGGTTCGGCCGCGCAAGGCGGCGACCTGGACGTGCTGGTGAAAGGCACCTTCGTCAAGCCGGTCGAAGACGCGATCCTGAAGCTGAAGCAGGGCGAGATCAGCGACCTGGTGGAGTCGGAGTTCGGCTACCACATCATCACCGTCACCGAACTGAAGCCGGCCCGCGTGAAGCCGCTGGAAGAAGTGAAGGGCGATATCGCCGCCGAAATCAAGAAGGCCAAGGCCGGCAAGCTGTATTCGGAAATGTCGGAGCAGTTCACCGACACCGTCTACTCGCAGTACGAGAGCCTGAAGCCAGTGGCCGAGAAGCTGAAGCTGAAGATCGAAACCGTGGACGGCATTGGCCGCCAGCCTAACCCGATGCTGGGTACTGCGCCGTTCAACAACGCCAAGTTCCTGACCGCGCTGTTCTCGGAAGACGCGCTGAAGAACAAGCGCAATACGGAAGCCGTTGAAGTGGCGCCGCAAACCCTGGTGGCTGGCCGCATCGTTGAATTCAAGCCTGCTTCCAAGAAGCCGCTGGCTGAAGTGGAAGGCGCGATCAAGCAGCGCGTAGCCATGGAAGAAGCCATGAAGGCCGCCAAGAAGGCGGGCGAGGAAAAGCTGGCTGCGGCCAAGAAGAGCGGCGATGCCGCCGGCTTCGGCGAAGCAAAGACCATTTCCCGCGCCAAGCCTGAAGGTATTTCGCCGGCTGCATTTGCTGCCGTGATGAAGGCGGATGCATCCAAGCTGCCGGCTTACGTTGGCGTGGAGATCCCGGGCGCAGGCTACGGCGTGTACCGCATCAACAAGGTCGGCCAGCCTGCCGAGCAGGATAAGGCACGCCGTGAGCAGGAAGCGCAACGTATCAACCAGATCGCGGCGCAGCAGGAAATGTCCGGCTATATCGATGTGCTGAAGCAGAAGGCCAAGGTCAAGATCCTGCGCCCTGTGGCGACGATCAAGAAGCAGGCTGAGTAAGTAAGGCCCGGAAAACCGCGAGAACCGGAAAACCGGGGTCCGACCCTCAGGGTCGTACCCCGGTTTTCCGGTTTTTTTGGTTTTAAGCGCCGTGCAGCTTGCGCGCAGCAGCGAGGAAGGATGCCGGCGAAATATCCGCCAGCGCGATCTCAATCGCCTTATCGTACTGCACGAAATTGCGGTGAATGGACTTCAGGTAGGCCGGATCGTAATGATCGACCAGCAGTTCTTCGACCAGCTCCGGCATGTCGCCGGCGGTCGCCATGGACTGCCACCGTTCGATGCGTTCGCGGCCATGCAGCTGCACCAGGAATTCCAGCTGCGCATTGAGCGCCGGCGCATTGCAGGCAAAGTGCTGGTAATCCTCGATCAGCAGCTTCACACGGTCCGCACGCGACACCTGCATCGCAATGCACGGCGAAGCGCGCATGCGCTCCATCAGCGCACCCGGCACGCGCAGGCTGCCGACCTTGCGGCTCTCCGACTCCACGAAAACAGGCAAGGCAGGATCGAAGCGGCGCAGGCGGTCCCAGATCGACGTTTCAAAGGCCTTCTGCGAAGGCTGCGGCTGGCAGGGAATATTGCCCAGCACCGAGCCGCGGTGCGCCGCCAGCTGTTCCAGGTCCAGCACCTGCGCGCCGATTGCTTCCAGCGTGTCCAGCAGGCGCGTCTTGCCGCTGCCCGTGGTGCCGCAGATGACGCGGAAATCCAGCTCGGGCGTCTTCTCCAGGTCCGCATTGATCGCGGCGCGGAAGGCCTTGTAGCCGCCATCGAGCTGCACCACCGGCCAGCCGATCTTCGCCAGCACCGTGGCCATGGAGCCGCTGCGGTTGCCGCCGCGCCAGCAGTAGACCAGGGGTTTCCAGTCGCGCGGCTTTTCCAGCCACAGGTTCTCGATGTGGAAGCCGATGTTCTTCGACACCATGGCCGCGCCGACCTTCTTGGCTTCGAACGCGCCGACCTGCTTGTACATCGTGCCGACCGTGATGCGCTGCTCGTCGTCCAGCACAGGGCAGTTGATCGCGTTCGGCAGGTGGTCCAAGGCGAACTCGGAAGGGCTGCGCGCGTCGATGATGGTGTCGAAGTCGTCGAGGCGCGCCAGCACGTCTTCGATAGTAAGGATTTCTGGATACTTCATTTTGCTTTCAGTATGGGCTGGAGGTGGGGCCAGACGTTGCCCAGGATGATGGGATGCGCTTGCGCCAGTGGATGCAGGCGGTCCGGCTGGAACAGCTCGGGCTTCTGCGCAACGCCATCGAGCAGGAAGGGCGCCAGCGGCACTTTGACTTCCTTGCTCAGGGTGCCGTACATGGCGAAGAATTTGTCCGCGTAATCGCGGCCGTAATTGGGCGGCATGCGCATGCCGACCAGCAGCACTTGCGCGCCGGCCTTGCGCGACGTGTCGACCATCGCGCGCAGGTTGGATTCGGCGGCAGCCACCGGCAGGCCGCGCAAGCCATCGTTGGCGCCCAGTTCGATGATGACGACATCGGGCTTGTGCTTGCTCAGCAAGGCCGGCAGGCGGGTGCGGCCGCCGCTGGTGGTCTCGCCGCTGACGCTGGCATTCACCACGCTTGCCGGCACGTTCTTTTCCTTCAGGCGCTGCTCGAGCAGGGCAACCCAGCCGGAGCCGCGCGAGATGCCATATTCGGCAGACAGGCTATCCCCCACCACCAGGACGGTTTTTGATGCAGAATAGGCGTTCGTGGCGGCGCCGGACAACAGGACCAGCACCGCGAAGCAGCGGATTAAATTATTGAACATGACCATGCGTGATATTCCTCAATCTGCCAGGCAGCTGGCCCAGGCGGCGATCACCGTCTCGGGCCTGGGCAAGCGGGTGGCCGACGCCAGCGGCGAACTGACCATCCTGCATGGGGTGGATTTTACAGTGCAAAAGGCGGAAACGCTTGCCATTGTGGGGGCTTCCGGCTCCGGCAAGTCGACCCTGCTAGGCCTGCTGGCAGGGCTGGATACCCCGAGCGAAGGCAAGGTCGTGCTGGATGGCGTCGATATTTTCGCGCTGGACGAAGATGGCCGCGCGGCACTGCGCAAGGAAAAGCTGGGCTTCGTGTTCCAGTCCTTCCAGTTGCTGCCGCATTTGACGGCAGTGGAGAACGTGATGCTGCCGCTGGAGCTGTCCGGCGATGGCAGGGCGCGCGAGAAGGCGGAAGCCATGCTGGGCCGCGTCGGCCTTTCAAGCCGCTTGAAGCATTACCCGAAATTCCTGTCCGGCGGCGAGCAGCAGCGCGTGGCCCTGGCGCGGGCCTTCGTCACGCAGCCGCCTTTGCTGCTGGCGGACGAACCGACCGGCAGCCTGGATGCGGCAACCGGCGAATCGGTGATCCAGCTGATGTTCGAATTGAACCGGGAGCATGGCTCGACCCTGGTGCTGGTGACGCACGATACGCAGATCGCGGCGCGCTGCGGGCGCGTCATCACCATTGCAGCGGGGCGGCTGGTCTAGCTCCCGTGCTGCGCCGCCAGGCGGTTCACGGCCGTGCGGATGGCGGGAATCAGTTCGCTGGCCGTGATGCCGATCGGCCCGGTGCCTTCCGTGACCATGACATCGGCCGCCATGCCGTGCAGCCAGACGCCGGCCAGGGCAGCCTCCCATTCCGGCCAGCCCTGGGCCAGCAGGCTGCCGCACAGGCCCGAGAGCACGTCGCCCGTGCCGGCGGTGGCGAGCGCCGGGTTGCCCGTGTTATTGACAACGATGCCGCCATCGCGGGCGGCGATGATGGTGCCGGATCCCTTCAGTACGACGGTCGCCGCCAGTTGCGCGGCCAGGGCGCGCGCGGCGGCAGGACGGTCGGCCTGTACCTCGGCTGCCGAAATGCCGAGCAGCCGCGCGGCTTCCAATGGGTGGGGCGTCAGGATGCAGGGCGCGCCCCGCTGCGCAAGTTGGGTGCGCAGGGTCGGCGAGCCGGCCAGCAGGTTGAGCGCATCGGCGTCGAGCACGGCCGGGCTCCGGCTGTGCAGGGCGCTGGACAGCATCTCGGCGCTGGCCGCGGAGGCGCCCATGCCGGGGCCTAACACCAATACGGCGCTGTCGAAGTCGAATTCCTGCGCGCTGCGGCACATCAATTCGGGCTGCGCGGCGTCGAAGGCGGGCGGTTCGCCCACGAAGCATGCATAGACGCGGCCCGCGCCGGCGCATAGCGCAGTGCGGGAGGCCAGGATCGGCGCGCCGGCCATGCCGCGTGCGCCCCCCACCACGGCCACGCTGCCATTGCTGCCCTTATGCGCGCTGTGGCGGCGGCGCCGGGCGCAATGGGCGAACAGTGCAACGTCGTTCAGGCGCGCCTGCGCCGCCGGGAACAGTTCGCGTTCGATATCGAGGTTGCTGACGATGACGATGCCCGCATGGTCGCGGCCTTCGGCGGTATGCAAGCCGGGCTTGTCGCCGATGAAGGTGATGGTGTGCGTGGCCCGCACCGCCACGCCCGCCGCGCCGCCGACGATGGCGCCGGTATCGGCATCCAGGCCGCTCGGCACATCGAGCGCAATGACCGGGCAGCGCAACTGGTTGATGCCCGTCACCAGCGCGGCCTGCTCGCCGGCGATCGGGCGCGCCAGGCCGATGCCGAACAGGCCATCGACCACCAGCGACCATTCCGGCTCGGCCGCCATGGCGCGGGGGGCGAAGCCAGCGGGATCCGCAAACCGGGCAGGGGAGCTGCGTGCGCGCTGCAAGGCAACGATGCGTTCGGGGGCCGCGGTGCCGGACGGCGCAAAATGCAGGATCGTGACTTGCGCCCCCGCATGGCCCAGGTGGGCGGCTGTTTCCAGCGCGTCGCCCCCGTTATTGCCGGGCCCGGCCAACACCAGCACGCGGGCGCGGCTGGTCGTGAACGGCAGCAGGTCGAGCGCTTCGTTCGCGCCGGCCTGGCCGGCACGCTGCATGAGTGCGCCCTCGGGCAAACGCTGGGCCGCAGCGTGCTCGATCGCGCGAATTTCGGCAACCGTAAAGAGGGGCGTCATGCGGCGCATTCTAGCACTACAATAGCGGCTTCACGACTAGAGCGAGGCAGTGCAATGGATTGGCAATTCTGGATCGACCGTGGCGGCACTTTCACCGATATCGTGGCGCGCCGCCCCGACGGCAGCCTGACTACCCACAAGCTGCTTTCCGAAAGTCCCGAGCATTACCGCGATGCCGCGATCGCCGGCATCCGCCACCTGCTGGGCGTTGCAGCCGGCGGTACCATCCCGGTCGAGCAGGTTGAAGCGGTCAAGATGGGCACCACGGTAGCCACCAATGCCCTGCTGGAACGCAAGGGCGAACCCACCGTGCTGGCCATCACGCGCGGTTTCCGCGACGCCTTGCGCATCGCCTACCAGAACCGTCCGCGCCTGTTCGACCGGCATATCGTGCTGCCTGAACTGCTGTACCGGCACGTGGTGGAAATCGATGAGCGCATGGGCGCGCATGGCGATGTGGTACGGCCGCTCGACGCCGAGGCGGCGCGCGCCGGCCTGCAGGCGCATTACGAGCAGGGCTTGCGCTCGGTGGCGATCGTCCTGATGCACGGCTACCGCTACACCGCGCACGAAGCGGCCCTGGCCCGGATTGCACGCGAGATCGGCTATACCCAGGTGTCGGTGTCGCACCTGGTCAGCCCGATGATGAAACTGGTGGCGCGCGGCGACACCACGGTGGTCGACGCCTATTTGTCGCCCATCCTGCGCCGCTACGTCGACCAGGTGGCGTCCGAACTGCCCGGCGTGAACCTGCAATTCATGCAGTCGAACGGCGGCCTGACCGACGCGCGCACTTTCCAGGGCAAGGACTCGATCCTGAGCGGCCCGGCCGGCGGCATTGTCGGCATGGTGCGCGCCAGCCGCGCGGCCGGCTTCGAAAAGATCATCGGCTTCGACATGGGCGGCACCTCGACCGACGTGTCACACTTCTCGGGCGAGTTCGAGCGCGTCTTCGAGACCCAGGTCGCAGGAGTACGCATGCGCGCGCCGATGATGAGCATCCATACCGTCGCGGCGGGCGGCGGTTCGATCCTGCATTTCGACGGCAGCCGTTTCCGCGTCGGTCCGGACAGTGCGGGAGCCGATCCGGGCCCGGCCAGCTACCGCCGCGGTGGTCCGCTGGCGGTCACCGACTGCAACGTCATGCTGGGCAAGATCCAGCCCGACTTCTTCCCGAAACTGTTCGGCAGCGACGGCGCGCAAGCGCTGGACGCCGCCACCGTGCGTGAAAAGTTCAGCGCCATGGCCGCCGAGATCGAGGCTGCCACCGGCGCCCCGTCCTCGCCGGAGCAGGTGGCGGAAGGCTTCATCGAAATCGCGGTGGGGAATATGGCCAACGCGATCAAGCAAATCTCCGTGCAGCGCGGCCATGACGTCACCGAATACGCGCTGACCAGCTTTGGCGGCGCCGGCGGGCAGCACGCCTGCCTGGTGGCCGATGCCCTGGGCATGAAGACGGTGTTCATCCATTCGCTGGCCGGCGTGCTGTCAGCCTACGGCATGGGCCTGGCCGACCAGACGGCCATGCGGGAAAGTGCGGTCGAATTGCGCCTGGCGCCGGAAGCGTTGCCGGCGCTGGAAACCCGCCTGCAGGAACTGGCCGCCGAAGCGGTGGCCGACCTGCATGGCCAGGCCGTGGCGGACGAGCGCATCAGTGTCGTGCGCCGCGTGCACCTGCGCTATGAAGGCACCGATTCCGCCCTGATCGTACTGTTCGACATCATTGAAAGCATGAAGGCGCAATTCGAAGCCGCCTATCGCAAGCGCTTCTCCTTCCTGATGCCGGCCAAGGCGCTGATTGTGGAAGCGGTATCGGTGGAAGCCATCGGCAAGTCCGACGCGCCGCCCGAAGCGGCGCCGAAGCAGGCGCCGCGCCATGCACCGCTGGCGCCCACGCAGACCGTGCGCATGTACAGCGCCGGCCAGTGGCACGACACCGGCCTGTTCAAGCGCGATACGACGCGCATCGGCGACATCATCAAGGGCCCCGCCATCATCGCGGAAGCCAACGCCACCACCATCGTGGAACCAGGCTGGCAGGCGGAAGTCACGCCGCAGGACCACCTGGTACTGACCCGCATCGAAGCGCTGCCGGCGCGGCGCGCCATCGGCACCACCGCCGATCCGGTCATGCTCGAGATCTTCAACAACCTGTTCATGTCGATTGCCGAGCAGATGGGACTGCGCCTGCAGAACACCGCCTACTCGGTCAATATCAAGGAGCGCCTGGACTTCAGTTGCGCCATCTTCGACGCCGAAGGGAACCTGATCGCCAATGCGCCCCACATGCCGGTGCATCTTGGCTCGATGGGCGAGAGCATCAAGACCGTGATGCGCGAGAACGCCGGCAAGATGCACCCCGGCGACGTCTACATGCTGAACGACCCGTACAACGGCGGCACCCACCTGCCGGATGTTACCGTGATCACGCCGGTGTTCGACGAGGCGGGGCAGGAGATCCTGTTCTACGTCGGTTCGCGCGGCCATCACGCCGATATCGGCGGCAGTACGCCCGGCTCGATGCCGCCCGACTCGCGCAGTATCGAGGAAGAGGGTGTCCTGATCA
The DNA here is from genome assembly GCA_966112955.1 of uncultured Duganella sp. Classification (GTDB taxonomy): domain Bacteria; phylum Pseudomonadota; class Gammaproteobacteria; order Burkholderiales; family Burkholderiaceae_D; genus Rugamonas. The sequence continues at coordinate 11,337 of CBHWEO010000031.1, forward strand.
ACAACTTCAAGCTGGTCGACGGCGCCAGCGGCGGCCAGTTGCGCGATGCCGAAGCGCGCACCTTGCTGGCCAGCGCGCGCTACCCGGCCCGCAATCCCGACCAGAACATGGCCGACTTCCGCGCCCAGGTCGCCGCAAACCAGAAGGGCGTGGAAGAACTGCGCAAGATGGTGGCGCATTTCGGCCTCGACGTGGTGCGCGCCTACATGGGCCACGTGCAGGACAACGCCGAGGAAGCGGTGCGCCGCGTGATCAGCGCGCTGCGCAACGGCAGCTATGAACTGAAGCTCGACAACGGCGCCGTCATCAACGTCGCCGTGCGCGTCAACGCGGCCGAACGCAGTGCGGAGATTGATTTCAGTGGCACGTCTCCGCAGTTGGACAACAACTTCAACGCGCCGTCGGCGGTGTGCATGGCCGCCGTGCTGTACGTGTTCCGCACCCTGGTCAACGACGATATCCCGCTGAACGCCGGCTGCCTGAAGCCGCTGCACGTGATCATCCCGCCAGGCTCGATGCTGAACCCGCACTATCCGGCCTCGGTGGTCTCGGGCAATGTGGAGACGTCCACCTGCATCACGAACGCGCTGTACGGCGCGCTGGGCGTGCAGGGCGCCTCGCAGGGCACGATGAACAATTTCACGTTCGGCAACGCGAAGTACCAGTACTACGAAACCATCAGCGGCGGCTCCGGCGCCGGCGATGGTTTCAACGGCACGGACGTGGTGCAGACCAATATGACGAACTCGCGCCTGACCGATCCTGAAATCCTGGAATTCCGCTTCCCGGTACGGTTGGAGAGCTACGAGATCCGCCAGGGTTCCGGCGGCGCGGGCCGCTGGCATGGCGGCAATGGCGGGGTGCGCAAGGTGCGCTTCCTGGAGCCGATGACCGCCGCCATCCTGTCGAACAACCGCATCCACGCGCCATTCGGCATGGCGGGCGGCGAGCCGGGCGCGCTGGGCCGCAACAGCGTGGTGCGCGCGGATGGCCGCGTGGAAGAACTGGGCCATATCGGCAAGACCGACATGCAGCCCGGCGACGTGTTCGTGATCGAGACGCCGGGTGGCGGCGGCTTCGGCGCGGCTTAAGCCGTCGTCGAAATACCGTACTTGCGCTGGGTCCCTGCATATTGCATGAGCAGGGCTTCCAGTGCAGGGCTGCCGGCATCCAGGCGGCGGATGCGGTCGACCAGTGCGGCCGCCTGTTCGCCCAGCGGCGCTTCCCAGCCCAACTCGTCCATCTGGCGCAGGATCGCCTGCACGGCGGCATACAGCACCTTCAGGTTGCCCGGCGTGCGGCGCAGGGCCTGGTTGAGGGTCGCCACGGCGGCGCGGTGGTCGCCCTGGCGCGCCATGGCTTCGGCCTCGGTGACCAGCTCCTTCATCACCCCATCGATCTTTTCGCCCACGCCCAGTGCCAGATCGTGGCGGCCGGCCTTCTCGAAGACGCCGACCGCTTCTTCCATGGTGATTGGCTTCTCGTTGTCGTTCATCATATGCATGACGACGTCGGCCGCGTCCTTGTCCAGCCGGTGCTTGAGGCAGGAATTTACCAGGCCGATGCGCAGCTGGTTCGACAGCCCGCGCGCCATGCCGACCGCCGTGACGGCGTTCGACAATTCCGATGCGGCTTCCGTGGTATGGCCCGTCACGTCCAGCAGCAGGGCGGAGGAAATATGCTTGCACACTTCCGTATTGGCGCTGGCGCGCAGCGTGCGTTCCATGTCGCGGATCACGCCGGAAGCCTGGTTGACATCGCCCTTGCGCACCAGCGTGCGGACCAGGTTCACGTGGTCTTCGGGATCGCGGAATTCGGAATAGCGGGCCTTGGTCACGACTTGCCGGAACGCCTTCTCCGCCACCGAAATATCGCCCGTTTCGAAAGCGACTTCGCCCAGGTGGCGCAGGCGCTGCACCAGATTGGGCGACAGCGCGACAGCGTCCTCCAGGATCTTCTTGGCTTGCTGGGTCTGGCCCATGGCGACGTACGATTGCGCCAGCACGTCATACGCGGCCATCATGTGCGGATTGGCTTCCAGCAGGCGTTCCAGCGTCTGCACCGCCTCATCGTAGCGCTCGAGGCCGAACTGGCAGCGCGCCAGGCCCAGTTGCGCCCAGCCGAGCTGGCGGCCGGCGAGGGTGGTCTGGTAGATCAGGGCGGCATCGGACAGCTCGCCCAGCTCCGCATGCAGTTCGGCGCGCAGGCGCGCAAAGTCGGTCGCATAGCGCGGGTTGGCGCCCTCGGCTTCCTGGCAGGCGGCGATGGCTTCGCGCTGCTTGCCCTGCGCGATCAATTGGTAGATCGGCATGAATACCGAGCGGCGGTCCACGGCGCGGCCAATGCGCTGCATGAGCGAGTCGACCGTGAAAGGCTTCAGCACATAGTCGGTCGGCGTCAGTTCCGCCGCGCCGATGACCTTGGTCTGCACGGCTTCCGAAGTGAGGATAATGAAGATCGTGGAGCGGTCGATCAGCTTATGGTGGCGCAGGTCTTCCAGCAGCTGCTGGCCATCCTGCCCGCTATCCTCGTTGCCGCTGCCAAGGTCGTATTCGCAGAGAATGACGTCGAAGCGCTTATTGGTAAGCTGGCGGATCGCCGTGCCCGAGCTGACGGCGTATTCGATACGGGTGATCGAAGCCTGGTTCAGCATATTGTGCAGGTTGCCCCGCATGGCCGGGTTGGGGTCGATGATCAGCACCGACAGGTCGCTATACGATTGCATTGACTTCGTCTCTTATTGTTTGCCCCGCAGGGTCACATATTGCGATGATAACGCAGACAGCATCGGGTGCTGCGGGTCGGCCTTGCGCATGCGCACCAGCAGCGCGGCGCATTGCTCTCCCAGTGCCGATTCCCAGCCATTGTCGCCCATCAGGCGCAGCATGGCGGAGGCGAGGGCGGACATCAGGCCGGCATTCTCCGGCCGGCGCCGCACCGCCACCTGCAGCACCTGGATGGCGCCGCGCTGGTCGCCCTGGCCGCTGCGCACGGCCGCTTGCTTGACCAGGCCGTCCAGGTAGCGCTCTACGCTGTCACCCTCATTGCTGGCCAGTTCGGCGCGGCCGGCACGCTCATAAACCGCCGCCACATCGGCTTCGCTGACGCCGCTGGCCGGGTCACCCGCCAAGCCATCCAGCAGTTGCATGCCCTGTTCGTCCATGCCTTGCTGCAGGCAGCTTTGCGCCAGGCCGAGTTTGAGCCCGCTGGACAGGCCCTTCGCTTCGGCGGCGGCGCTTACCGCATTCGCCAGCTCCGCCTGCGCCGCTTCCGTGTTGCCGTTCATTTCCTGCAGCATGGCGGCGGCGAACGACTTGCAGGCGTCGGTGGCCGGGCCGCTGCGGGCGGAACGGTCCAGGTCGCGCAGCGCGCTGGCGGCGCCTGCGGCATCGCCTTTCCGTACCAGGGCCTGGACCAGATGCACATGGTCCTCGGGATCGCGGAATTCCGAATATTTCGATTTGGCGACTACCTGCCTGAAGGCCTTTTCCGCCGCCTCAACATCGCCAGCTTCCAGCACGAGCTGGCCGAGATGCCGCAGGCGCCGCACCATGTGCGGGGAGATCGACACGGCCGCTTCCAGCGCGGCGCGCGCCTCAGCCGGCTGGCCGAGAGCCTGCTGCGTGCGCGCCATCAGGTCGTAGGCAGCCATGAACTTGGGGTTATCGTCAATCAGGCGCTGCAGCGTTTCCAGGGTTTCCGTGAGCTGGCCTTGCTGGAACTGGCAGCGCGCCAGGCCAAGCTGGGCCCAGCCAAGGGGGCGGATTTCCAGGATTTCGCGGTAGATCTGCTCGGCCTGCGCCACCTCGCCCAAGGCCGCATGCGCTTCGGCCCGCAGCCGGGCACATTCGGTGGCGTAGCGCGGATTGGCTGCCGCGGACACCTCGCTGGCCAGGATCGCCTCCCGCATGCGTCCTTGCTCGAGCATCTGGTGCACCGGGAGCAGGGCGGCGCGGCGGTCGACGGCGCGCGCGATGCGCTGGGCCAGCACGTCCACCGTGAAAGGCTTGAGGATATAGTCGGTCGGCGTCAGCTCGGCCGCGCTCACCACCTTGCTGTACACGCCTTCGGTGGTGAGCATGATGAAGATGGTGGAAGGGGAGATCAGCTTGTGATGGCGCAGGTCTTCCAGCAACTGCTGGCCGTCCTGGCCCTGCTCGCTGCCCAGGTCGTATTCGCACAGGACCAGGTCGAACGCCTTCTTTTCGAGGTGGCGGATCGCGGTTCCAGCGCTGACGCCATGCTCGATGCGGTTGATGCCCAACTGGCTCAGCATGTTCTGCAGGCCGGCCCGCATATGCTGGTTGGGATCGATGACGAGGACTGTCAGGTCTTTATATTCTTGCATTTTCAGGGCAGGAAAGCGTCATAGAAGGGAGAATACCCCAAGGACGCACAAAAAACAGGCACAACGGCCCTGAATGTTGCTTTCGGGCCAATCATGGGAGGGTGGGAAGAGAGGCCTGAAACAAGTATAATGTCGGCAAATCGAAATACAGCAAGACCAGTCAGCTCGTGCACCGTATTCCTTTAATCCGCAGCTACGCTGCATTCTTCAAGCCCCCACTATGTTGATTCTGCCGGGTTCCAACGCCCTGTCCTCCTTCCGTAGCCAACGCCTCCTCAACCAGCTTCAAGCAGTCCTGCCGGCGATTACGTCGGTCCAAGCCCGCTTCATCCACTTCGTCGACGCCGCGGCGCCGCTGTCGCAAGACGACCTGAACCGCCTGAATGGCCTGCTGACCTACGGCGAGCCTGCCCTGCCGGAGCATGCGGAGGGCGTCGTGGAAGAATTCGTCGTCATCCCGCGTTTCGGCACCATTTCGCCGTGGGCGTCCAAGGCCACCGATATCGTGCACAACTGCGGCATGGCGCATATTCACCGCGTGGAGCGCGGCGTTGCCTACCGCGTGCACCTGAAGGGCGGGATCCTGGGTACCGGCCTGGGCGCGGCCAAGAAGCTGGACAGCGAGCAGGCGCAAGCCGTGGCGGCCCTGCTGCATGACCGCATGACCGAATCCGTGCTGCGCCACGCCGAGCAGGCTGCAGGCCTGTTCTCGAGCCTGGAAGCCAAGTCGCTGGAAACCGTGGACGTGGTGGGTGCGGGCCGCAATGCGCTGGTCAAGGCGAATACCGACCTCGGCCTGGCCATGTCGGACGACGAGATCGATTACCTGCTGGAAGCGTTCACCAATGCCAAGCGCAACCCGACCGACGTCGAGTTGATGATGTTTGCCCAAGCGAACTCCGAACACTGCCGCCACAAGATCTTCAATGCCGACTGGACCATCGACGGCGTGGCGCAGGAAATGTCGCTGTTCAAGATGATCAAGAACACGCACCAGAAGAACCCGCGCGGCACCATCGTGGCCTATTCGGACAACTCGTCCATCATCGAAGGCGCCGAAGTAACCCGCTTTTACCCGCGCGAAGGCCAGGAATACGCGCCATCGACCGAGCTGGTGCATACCCTGATGAAGGTGGAAACCCATAACCACCCGACCGCGATTTCGCCGTTCCCTGGCGCTTCGACCGGTGCCGGCGGCGAAATCCGCGACGAAGGGGCCACCGGCCGCGGTTCCAAGCCGAAAGCGGGCCTGACCGGTTTCACCGTGTCGAACCTGATGATCCCGGGCGCCGTGCAGCCTTGGGAAAACGCGGCCAACGTGACCGCGCCGGTGGGCAAGCGCGATGAAAGCCAGGTATACGGCAAGCCTGAGCGCATCGCCTCGCCGCTGCAGATCATGATCGAAGGCCCGCTGGGCGGCGCCGCCTTCTCGAACGAGTTCGGCCGTCCGGTGCTGGGCGGTTACTTCCGTACCTACGAGCAGAACATCGGCCAACTGTTCGCCGGCGGCAAGGATACCGTGATGGGCTACCACAAGCCGATCATGATCGCCGGCGGCATCGGCAACATCTCCGCCAAGCACACCCATAAGAACGATATCCCGGTCGGCAGCCTGCTGATCCAGCTGGGCGGCCCGGGCATGCGCATCGGCATGGGCGGTTCGGCCGCTTCCTCGATGGCGACCGGCACCAACACCGCCGACCTGGACTTCGATTCCGTCCAGCGCGGCAATCCGGAAATGGAGCGCCGTGCCCAGGAAGTGATCAACGGCTGCTGGCAGCTGGGCGAAAAGAACCCGATCATCTCGATCCATGACGTGGGCGCGGGCGGCCTGTCCAACGCCTTCCCGGAAATCACCAACGACGCGAAGCGCGGCGCGATCTTCGACCTGCGCAAGGTGCCGCTGGAAGAATCCGGCATGGCGCCGAAGGAAATCTGGTCCAATGAATCGCAGGAACGCTATGTGCTGGCCATCGCGCCGAGCGACCTGGCCGTGTTCCAGGCCCTGTGCGAACGCGAGCGTTGCCCGTTCGCCGTGGTCGGCGTGGCAACCGAAGAGCGCCAGCTGAAGGTGATCGATCCGGAAATGGGCAACAATCCGGTCGATATGCCGATGGAAGTCCTGCTGGGCAAGCCGCCGAAGATGCACCGCGACGTGAAGCACGTGCAGCACGACCTGCCGGCCATCGACCTGACCGGCATCCCGCTGGAGGAGGCCGCCAAGCGCGTGCTGCTGCTGCCGACCGTGGCCGACAAGAGCTTCCTGATCACCATTGGCGACCGTACCGTGGGCGGGATGTCCGTGCGCGACCAGATGGTTGGTCCATGGCAGGTGCCGGTGGCCGACTGCGCCGTGACGACCCTGAGCTACGATGGCTACGTGGGCGAGGCGATGGCCATGGGCGAGCGCACCCCGCTGGCCGTGATTGACGCGCCAGCCTCCGGCCGCATGGCCGTGGGCGAGACCGTGACCAACCTGGCGGCGGCGCCGATCAACGATATTTCCGACATCAAGCTGTCGGCCAACTGGATGGCGGCCTGCGGCCAGCCTGGCCAGGATGCCGCGCTGTTCGATACCGTGAAAGCGGTCGGCATGGAACTGTGCCCGGCGCTGGGCCTGTCGATCCCGGTCGGCAAGGATTCCCTGTCGATGCGCACAACCTGGAAGGACGAAGGCGCGGACAAGGCGGTGATTTCGCCAGTGTCCCTGATCGTATCCGGCTTCTCGCCGGTGTACGACGTGCGCAAGTCGCTGACTCCGCAGATCCGCACCGATCTGGGCGAAACGTCGCTCATCGTCATCGATCTGGGTCGCGGCAAGAACCGCCTGGGCGCCTCCGCCCTGGCGCAGGTGATGGGCCAGCTGGGCAATGCCGCGCCCGACGTGGATTCGCCGGAAGACCTGAAGGGCTTCTTCAATGCCGTCCAGCAGCTGAACAAGGAAGACAAGATCCTGGCTTACCACGACCGTTCCGACGGCGGCCTGTTTGCCACCCTGGTGGAAATGGCGTTTGCCGGCCGTGCCGGCCTGTCCGTCAACCTGGACATGCTGACCCTGGGCGAAGAGGGCGCCATGGACCACGGCGACGCCAAGAACTGGGCTGCCCAGGTGGCCGAGCGCCGCAACGAGCTGACCCTGGCTGCGCTGTTCAACGAGGAGTTGGGTGCCGTGATCCAGGTGCGCGCCGAAGAGAAATCGGCCGTCATGGACGTGCTGCGCTCCTTCAACCTGGGCGCCTGCAGCCACATCATCGGCAAGCCGAACGACCGCGGCGTGATTGAATTCACCCGCGACGCCAAGATCATCTATTCCCAGCCGCGTGCCGAGCTGCACCGCCTGTGGAGCGAGACCAGCTGGCGCATTTCCCGCGTCCGCGAAAATCCGGCCACGGCGGATGCCGAATACGACCGCCTGTTGGACGAAACCGATCCAGGCATGCAGCCGAAGATTACCTTCGATATGGCGGAAAACGTCGCGGCGCCGTTCCTGGCGACCGGCGTACGTCCTCGCGTCGCCATCCTGCGCGAGCAGGGCGTCAACTCGCATATTGAAACTGCCTGGGCCATGCACCGTGCCGGCTTTACCGCCGTTGACGTGCATATGAGCGACCTGATTTCCCGCCGCGTTTCCCTGGACGATTTCCAGGGCATTATCGCGGTCGGCGGTTTCTCTTATGGCGACGTATTGGGCGCGGGCGAGGGCTGGGCTAAATCGATTCTGTTTAATCCGGAAATGGCTGACCAGTTCGCGAAATTCTTCCAGCGTAAAGATACTTTCGGCCTGGGGATTTGCAATGGCTGCCAGATGATGTCCAACCTGAAATCGCTGATTCCAGGTGCACATGCATGGCCTAAATTCACCACCAATAAATCCGAGAAATTCGAAGCGCGATTCTCGATGGTGGAAGTTCTGGATTCGCCATCCATTTTCCTGCAGGGCATGGCTGGCACCCAGACGCCAATCGCTATTGCGCATGGTGAAGGTTTTGCCGATTTCAGCCAGACCGGGAATATTGACGAAGCAATTGGTGCATTGCGCTTTATCGATAATAAGGGCGTTGCAACCGAGGCTTATCCATATAACCCGAATGGTTCGCCGCGCGGCCTGACTTCGGTGACCACGGCCGACGGCCGCTTCACCGTGATGATGCCGCACCCGGAGCGTGTTTCGCGCACGGTGCAGAACTCCTGGCACCCGGACGGCTGGGGCGAGGATTCCCCTTGGGCACGCATGTGGGGCAACGCCCGCAAGTTCATCGGGTAAGCTCCGCCGCGCCGCGCGCGGTCGCCAAAAAAGCCGGGCTCGCCCGGCTTTTTTGCGTCTGCTGCTGGCGCGCCGTCGCGATATCGTGCCAGTCCCTGGCTTGAACGCGCCAGCTTGCAGCTTATAGGTGTTTGGCTGCCTCCCTGCGACTGAGCGGTGCAAGGGCCGCGCCGGGACCGGCAAGGAAAGCCCGGACCGCATCCGGCGCATGCCGGGCGTAATCGCGCAGCGCCCAGCCGATGGCTTTCTGGATGAAGAATTCCGTCTCGTGGCCGCAGGCCAGGGCGTAGCGGAACAGCCGCTCGGCGTCGGTGTTTTCGCGCCAGCCCAGTTGGTGCAGCAGGGCGATGCGGCGCACCCAGAAGTCTTCATGGGTAATTGCGGCATCCATGCCGTCATGTCCACCACGCAAAATATCGCCAATAATGCCGGCCATGGCGTCCACCGAATCCCACCACGCTTTCATTCGTGCGAGGCTGATTAATTCCGGCAATTGGGACGTCGGCAGCGCCCGCCAATTCGCCGCCAGAATATCCAGCGCGGCGTATTGATATTCACGTTCCGGCAATTGCCACAATTCGCCCGCCAGCGAAATCAATTGATTGGACTCCCAATCCCGCAATTGGCGGGCAATCGGATTAATAGCCGCGCGGCGCTGCGGCGTTGGAATACCGAGAAATGGAAATTGATCGCGCATATAAGCGCGCATGGCAGGCGCCCGCTCGCCGTCAGCCAGTGGGGCGAGGGCGGAGATAATGGTTTCTATCGTGGACATAATAAAAAAGCGCCCCGCAGGGCGCTTATTGAGTCAGGCACGCGATATTTCGCGCGCGCGGCCCGGATTTATTGCACTTTAGCCTTGGCGACCAGCTCGTCGCGGTATGCTGCGACTTTGCGCTGGGTCAGGGATTCGGCGATCTGGCCTTTGATTTCTTCCAGGGCCGGCACTTTGGCGGCACGGGTGCCTTCCAGCTTGATCACGTGGTAGCCGAATTGCGACTGCACCGGCTTTTCGGTGATCTGGCCGTCCTTCAGGGCCACCATGGCGTCAGCGAATGGCTTGACGTAGTTGCCTGGGGCCGCCCAATCCAGGTCGCCGCCGTTGGCAGCCGAACCAGGATCTTGCGAAGCCTTGGCCAGTTCTTCGAACTTGGCGCCGCCTTTCAGCTTGGCGATGATGTCGGTGGCTTCCTTCTCGGTCTTCACCAGGATGTGGCGAGCATGGTATTCCTTGTCGCCTTTGGATGCCTTGAACTGGTCGTAAGCCGACTTGATTTCGGCGTCGCTGACCGGGTGCTTCTTGACGTAGTCGACCAGCAGGGCGCGGATGATGATGTCCTGGCGCGCTTGCTCCAGGGCGTCTTTCACTTCCTTGTTGGCGGCAACGCCTTGTTTGGTGGCTTCCTGGACCAGCACTTCACGGCCGATCAGGGATTTCTTGATCATTTCGCGCAGCTGGGGCGAATCAGGCTGACCCTGGGCAGCGGCTTGCTTGACTGCTGCTTCCATCTGGGCGGCAGGGATGGCTTTGCCGTTCACGGTAGCAACGTTCTGGGCGAAAGCAGGGGTTGCAGCAACTGCGATCAGTGCCAACAGCAGGGTGGCTGGTTTGAATTTCATTGAGGTGTATTCCTTAGTTGAAATAATTCCGGCGCCACGTGGGCGCCGGCTCTTGTCCGTGAAGGATTATTGTACTTTGGCTTTCTTCACCAGGGATTCCTGATAGGCCTGCAGTTTCTGGCGCATCAGGGTGTCGGCGATACGTGGCTTCACTTCTTCCAGGGTTGGCAGCTTCACTGGACGGGTGTCATCCACTTTGATCACGTGGAAACCGCTCGGGGTTTGCACTGGCTTCTCGGTCACCTGGCCTTTTTGCAGGGAGGTGAAGGCGTCGGCGAAGACTTTCGGGAAGTTGGCTGGGGTGCCCCAATCCAGGTCGCCGCCGTTGGCAGCGGAACCGGTGTCCTTGGAATTCTTGGCCAGGTCTTCGAATTTGGCGCCAGCTTTCAGCTTGGCGATGATGTCGTTCGCTTCTTTCTCGGTTTCCACCAGGATGTGGCGCACGTGGTATTCCTTGTCGCCTTCGGCGGCAACAGCGCGGTCGTACTCGGCCTTGATCTCGGCGTCGCTGACCGGGTTCTTCTTCACGTAGTCCGCAGCCAGGGCGTTCAGCATGATGTCCTGGCGGGCCTGCTCCAGGGCGGCCTTCACGTCATTGTTCTTGGAGAAGCCTTGCTTTTCAGCTTCCTGGATCATCACTTCACGGCCGATCAGGGACTTCTTGATCATTTCGCGCAGTTGCGGGGTGTCCTGCTGCTGGCCTTGGGCAACGACTTGCTTGACCAGGGCGTCAACTTTGGCGGACGGGATGGCTTTGCCATTGACGACAGCGGCGTTCTGGGCGAAAGCTGGTGCGGCAGCAACGGCGATAAGTGCGAGCAGCAAGCGGGCTGGCTTGAAAGTCATTTAGTTTAATTCCTACGGGAAAGTTTACTGAATTGCGGGGATTTGGGGCGATTCGCCGAGATGTCTCTACTATTCAACGATTTGAGGTTCTTCTTTGAGGATTCCCAAAAACTCCGCGCATATCATACTTCGGACGGTGCCAATGCGGTAATGGCCAATGCATGAATTTCTTTATGCATCATATCGTGCACGGAATCATACACCAGACGATGGCGCATGACGAGTTTCAAACCTTCGAATTTAGCAGAGATAATTTTTAAGCGGTAATGGCCGCCTCCAGAGGCAGCGCCGGCATGGCCGGCGTGCAGTGCGGACTCGTCATCCAGCACGATTTCCTGGGGCGCCAGCGCAGCTTCCAGACGCTCGCGGATCTTGGCCAGGCGCGGGTCGGTCATGCTTCATCCTTAATATGTTTAGAGAGGTAGAATGCCTGCGCAATAAAGAACAGCAGCATCAGTCCAGTCACGCCAAAGGCTTTGAAATTAACCCAGGCATCGTTATCGGCCTTGAACAGGACAAAGGCCACGAACAGGTTCACAAAGCCCAGCACGAGCCAGAAAGTAATCCACATGAAATGCAGGCGCACCCAAACGTGCTCCGGCAACTGGACTTGCTTTTCCATCGCCAGGCGGATCAGGTTGCGGTCGAAGAAGCGGTAGGCAACCAGCATGGCAGTGGCAAGGGCCCAATAGATGATCGTCGGCTTCCACTTGATGAAATCATCGTCGTGGAAGTAAATGGTCATGCCGCCGAATACCACGAATACCACCAGCGACACCCACAGCGCGCCGTCGACTTTCTTGCGGCGGGCCAGCAGGTACAAGACCTGGGCTGCGGTCGCCAGGATGCCGACAATGGTGGCCACCACGATCGGTGCCTGCGAAGCGGGAATGGCACCGCCCGACACCAGGCCGCTCAAATGGCCGTTGAGGAGGGCGTGGGCCGCTTCCTGGTGGCTGCCGGCGTATTTATAGCTGGCGAAGAACAGAATCAGCGGAAACAGGTCGAAAAGAATCTTCATTTTATTCAGGTTTTGGGTCGAATCGCAGCGAGGCCGAATTGACGCAATAACGCAATCCGGTCGGCGGCGGACCATCCGGGAAGACGTGGCCAAGGTGGGCATCACAGACTGCGCAGATGATTTCGGTGCGCAGCATACCATGCGAGCGGTCGGTTTTCTCGATGATATTGGCCGGATCGAGCGCTTTGAAGTAGCTCGGCCAGCCGCAGCCGGAGTCGAATTTGGCGTCCGATTCGAACAGCGGCGTGTTACAGCATACGCAGGTGTAGATGCCGTGCTCGTGATGATCCCAGAATTTGCCCGTGAAGGCGCGCTCGGTGGCCGCGTGGCGGGTGACCTGGTATTCGGTCGGATCCAGCTGGGCGCGCCACTCCGCGTCAGATTTGACTACCTTTTCCATTTGCTTCCCTCAGGATGAGCAGCTTACCGACAGCTGGGACGACCAGTCTGGCGGGAATCCTGCATATTGTTCATTTTCCGGCTGTTCGTCGAACGGGCGTTCGAGCAAGGCCAGCAGGCGCTCGACTTCGGAGAAGTCCTTATTTTGCGCCTTTTCAATCGCGACCTGTGCCATATAGTTTCGCAGCACATACTTGGGGTTGACCTGATCCATCGCAAGCTTGCGTGCCGCATCGTCGCTGTTTTCGGCGCGCAGCCGCGCACGATACTTTTCCGCCCAGGCATCAAATGCCGGGCGGTCGATGAACAGGTCACGCAAGGGCTCGTCGCGTTCGGGACCGGCGGCGCGAAGGCCGCTCAAACGGCGGAAGAAGATCGTGAAATCGGTATGGTTGGCCTGCAGGACTGCAAACAAGTTGTCGAGCAATTCGCGGTCGACTTCCTGCTCGGTCGTCAATCCCAGCTTTGCGTGCAGCAGCTGGTCGATATGGCGGGCGAATTCGGGCTGGTAGACGTCGAGTGCTTCCTGTGTCAGTTCGACTTCACCGATCAGCGGCAACAACGCTTGCGCCAGGGCATAGCAATTCCAATGGCCGATCTGCGGCTGGTTGGCGTAGGAGTAGCGGCCGCGGTCGTCGCTATGGTTGCAGATATGGTTGGCGTCGAAGCCATCCATGAAACCGAACGGGCCGTAGTCGAGCGTCTGGCCGAGGATCGACATATTGTCGGAATTCATTACACCATGCATGAAGCCGACTGCCTGCCAATGTGCAATCATCCGCGCCGTCCGCCGCGTCACTTCTTCCAGCAATGCTGCATACGGATTCTCTTCATCGCGCAGGGCAGGGTAGAAGCGGTCGATAACGTAGTCCGCCAACTGTTTCAGCTCTTCCGGCTTGCGGTTGTAGTACCAGTGCTCGAACGAGCCGAAGCGGATGAATGTCGGGGCCATGCGTACCACGACGGCGGATGTTTCGATGGACTCCCGCACCACAGCCTGGTCGGAGCCAACGACAGACAGGGCGCGGGTGGTGGGAATGCCCAGGCCATGCATGGTTTCCGAGCACAGGAATTCGCGGATGGATGAGCGCAGCACCGCGCGGCCGTCGCCCATGCGGGAATAAGGCGTCATGCCGGCGCCCTTGAGCTGCAACTCCATCGGCCCTTCGGCGGTGGCGATATCGCCCAGCAGGATTGCGCGGCCATCGCCCAGTTGCCCGGCCCAGACGCCAAACTGGTGGCCGGAATAGACGGCTGCCAGCGGCTGCGAGCGCTCGGCGACGCGGTTGCCCACCAGGGTGGCAATCGCCTCCTCGGTAGCCAGCGCGGCTGGCTCGGTGCCGATCAGGCGCGCAGCGGAGGGACTGATGGCTACCAGGTAGGGCGCCGGAAGCGGCGTTGGCATCAGGCGGGTATAGAACGCAGGCGGCAAGCTTGCGAAAGAATTCTCGAAGGCGAAGGTAGGTGGCGTCATATCACCCGCATTGTAACGCAGGCCATGCCGCACCGAGGGTGGCATTTCAGCAATCTAAGTATCCCTTAAGAATCTTTAAATGCTTGATTTCAAAGGGGAATTGTCGAAAACTTTTACAGTGAATGACTGCGCAGTCAATATGGTTGAGTTTAACTGCTTGATTTTGTTAGTTTGTAAATCTTTGGCACGCTTCATGCATAGACTTAGTCGTTACAACCAGGCGGGGGATGCCATGAAAAATCTAAGTAAAATGTTGGGTGCAGCAGCCTTGATGTTGGCTGCAGCGATGCCGGTTGCCAAGGCCGACGTCGTCTATCAATTCACCAATCCGGCATATTCGGGGGCGGATGTTCCCGGGCTCAGCACCAGTGATGTCTTCGCCAAGGCGACGTTCAGCCAGGCCGGCGCGGGCTGGGTGCAGTTGCGGCTGGATGTATTCAGCAATCTGGCGAACCCAATGTCCATTGACGAGTGGTACTTCAACTTCGGCGGCGATGCGAGCCAGCTGTCGTTCTCGAATGCCGGCATTGGCGGCTCCGTAGCCCCGAGCAGCTTCCAAAAAGGAAATGAGTGCTGCGCTGCGGACGGGACCGGGAAATATGACTTTGTCGTGAATTTCCTCGAGCAAAGCGGCGAACTGGATGGGAACAGCTTTGCAGTCGTTAATATCATGATGACCGGCTTGACCCTCGACATGATCGGTGATGCGCTTTCCTCGCCAAATGGCCAAGGCAACGGCGCCGGCGGCGGTTTTGGTGCAGCGATCCACGTCCAGCAGATTGCGAATGGCCTGAGCGGCTGGTTTGTATCGAACTGCACCGTCAACCCGCAGACCGGGCACTGCGGCGACGGCGATGACGGCGGCGGCGGCTCGAACGAAGCCCCTGAGCCTGCCTCGCTGGCGATCCTCGGCGTTGGCCTGCTGGGCTTGGCAGCCATGCGGCGCCGTCGCCACTGAGCTTCCTGCGCCAGTAAAAAAAACCGGGCTTTTGAACTGAACCCCGAAAGTTGGACACCAACTTTCGGGGTTTTTCATTGGCGAAGTACACAACACAACTCAAGCTAGAGGTAATTGGTCGATATCTAGTCGGCGATATCGGCATTGCCACGCTCGGTCGGCTCTACGGGGTCGATTACAGCCAAGTTAGGCGATGGGTGCATCTCTACCAGGCTCATGGCGAAGCGGGAATAACTAAGAAGTACACCAGTTTTAGCCCGTCAGAAAAGGTCGAGATCCTGCAGTACATGTGGGCGAATCAACTTTCCTATATGCAGACTGCGGCCCATTTCAACGTTCGTAGCCGACGCGGCCGTCCTAAGAAAATGCCAGAACTCCCACCACAGCAGCCAAAAGCTCCTCCCGATGACGACACCCGAACCCGCGAAGAACTGCTCGCGGAGGTGAATTATCTGCGCATGGAGAATGCGTATCTGAAAAAGTTGAAAGCCTTAGTTCAGCGACAGCAGGCAGCCGCGCCCAAAAAGCGCAGGTAGTAAGTGAACTAAGGCAGGAGTTTCCCCTCGTAGACCTGTTTAAACTCGCGGGTCTGGCGCGGAGCACGTTCTATTATCAACTGCAGATAGCCCAGAATGAGGATAAACATCGGGGGCTAAAGCAGCAAATTCAGTCCCTGTTCGCCCGTCACAAGGGAAGATATGGCTACCGCCGCATCACGCTTACCATTCGAAGGACGGGCAAGCTGGTGAATCACAAGACCGTGCAGCGCCAGATGACGCTGCTGGGTCTCAAGTCGCTGGTACGCCCCAAGAAATATCGTTCGTATAAAGGCGATGTGGGACAGGCGGCCGACAACGTGCTGCAACGGCAATTCGAGGCCGACATGCCAAAACAAAAATTGGTGACAGATGTGACGGAATTCAACGTCGCCGGAGAGAAGCTGTACTTGTCGCCGGTCATGGACCTGTACAACGGTGAGATCATCGCTTACGAAACGTCAGAGCGCCCCTTGTACAAGCTTGTCGGAAGCATGCTCAACAAGGCCTTACGCAAGCTCAAAGCCAGCGACAAGCCCATACTGCACTCTGACCAGGGATGGCAATACCGGATGCCAGCCTATCACCGTGCACTACGGTGCAAAGGTGTGCAGCAGAGCATGTCACGCAAGGGGAATTGTCTTGATAACGCAGCCATGGAGAGCTTCTTTGCCACTTTGAAGTCCGAGTTCTTCTACCTCGAAAGTTCAATAGCGTTGAACAACTAAAGGCCGGGCTCAAAACCTACATCCACTACTATAATCACGACCGCATCAAGCAGAAACTACAAGGGCTGAGTCCTGTGCAGTACAGAACCCAGCCCTTGGCAGCCTAGCAAATTAAACCGTCCAACTATTTGGGGTCAGTTCACTTTTGGCCCGGTTTTTTGTTTCCAGCGTTTGACGGCAGCTTAGCGGGTAACCTGGACAGTCTTGGTCGTGGTGTTACCCGCGGCATCGCGCGCCACGGCTTGCACGGTGTGGATGCCGCTGGCGATCTTGCGGGTGTTCCAGCGATAGACCAGGCTGGAGCCCGTGCCGCTCGCCTTGAGCGAACCATCGATGTAGATCGACAGCTTGATGCCGGCCGCACCGCTGTTGTCTGATGCATTCGCAATCACGTCGACATTGCCCGATACGGCGCCGCTCACGGGGTTCGCGATGGTCAGCACCGGTGCGACGGTATCGGCCACCGGCGCCACTGCGGTCGTGTTGGAAACGTTGACCGACACGGCTGCCGACGAAGCCATATTGCCAGCCGCGTCATAAGCGACAGCAACCAGGCTGTTCATGCCGTTTGCGACGCCTTTCGAGTCCCAGGCGAAGGAATACGGGCCGCTGGAATCCGTGGCGACAACGGTGCCGTTGACTTTCAGGTCCACGCGGGACACGCCGACGTTGTCGCTGGCGTTCGCATTGACGGTCACGGTACCGCTGACGGTGCTGCCGCCCAGCGGGTTGGCGATGGAGACGGTCGGCGCAGTGGTATCGGCAGGGGCGACGGTGGTCGTGCTGCCCGCGGCCTGGACCGCTGCAGCCGCGTTCACACGGCCGTAACCGAAATAGACGTCGCGGCCGGCCGCGCCCAGGTCCACTGCAGTCGAGAACAGGATGCTTTGCACCTTGTCTGCAGTCAGCGAAGGGTTGGCCGACATCACCAGGGCTGCCACGGCGGCGGCCACCGGGCTGGCGAAGGACGTGCCGTTCACTGCGCCGTAGCCGCCACCGGCCACCGTGGTATAGATGCCCGAGCCTGGCGCCGACAAGGCGACAAATGCACCGTAGCTCGAGAAGCTGGACAGGTTGTCAGCCGAGTCGGTTGCCGACACCGGGATCATGGTGCTGGTCGGGGTGAAGCCCTCGTCGCGGGCATTGTTGCCGGCGGAGACGAACAGCAGGCCACCTTTGCCGCGCAGGTAGTTGGCAGCGCTTTGCAGCGCAGAGCTGGTCGGTGCATTGCCATAGCTGATGTTCACGACGCGGGCGCCATGGTCAGCCGCCCAGGTTACGCCGCTGGCCATGGTGGAAAAGTAGGCGTAGCACGAGCCGCTGTTGTTGTAGGCGATACGCACAGGCATGATCTTCGCCTTGCCTGCCACACCCGCTACACCGGCGGCGTTATTGCCTACCGCCGCGGCGGCGCCGGCGACCTTGGTGCCGTGGCCGCAAACGTCGGCGGTGTTGGTGTTGTTATCGTAAATGTTGTAGCCGGCGACCGTGTTGCCGACCAGGTCGGGGTGGGCGCTGTCCATGCCGGAGTCAAGGATGGCGATGATGATGCCGCTGCCCTGGGTCTTATCCCAGGCGCTGGTGGCGCCAATCTTGTTGATGTGCCATTCGCTGCCCAGGTAAGGGTCGTTGGTGGTGGCGCTGAATTCGACGCGCTGGTCAAGTTCGGCGAACTTGAAGTGCGGGTTGTGCTTCAGCTTGTTCGCAATTGCCTTCTCCGAGCCACGCGGCACGTCGATGATGTGGATATTGCTTTGGCCGAGCTTGCGGGCGTTGCCGGCGCCGTGGAGCTTCAAGTCCTTGGCGAAATCATCGACGGTCAGGCCGGCTTGCGGCTCGACCAGGAGACGGCCATTGGCAAATTCAGGTTCTGCGGGTGCGGCGAAAGCCAGTGGGGCTGCGGCGGCGAGGAGGAGGGCGATGGTGGTGCGGTTCTTCATTAAAAGCGAGTCCTGTTTTCAAGGTTACAGAAAATGGGACTGCCGGCCACCTGCAAAGGTGGTTGAAGAGCACACCGGGGACGTCGGGGTCACCTGTGTATCTGGCAGTCCAGCCGTCATGGACGCTGAAGCGTCGTTAGACCGTTGACTTTGCGTCCCGTGCTTTCGCGCGGTTTGCCTTTGTCAGACTTCAGGGACGATAGTAATTCACGTTTTACCGCAAGGCAAATGAAATTCCCGTGAATTTACGTCTCGATACAAATCAATCTGGACAATTGTGCAAAGTTGGCTTGCATGATTGTAGCGAATAATATTGTTCAGTCAAATCAAAGAGTTAACTAATGTCGCGCAGAAATGGATATTATCTCGATTTCATTTGACGAGGTATTAATCGATATTACCATCTGATAATAACCCTGGTCCTTGAGGAATAGCGGGAGCAATGCATCTTATAACCGCTCATTGTCGGCCTGCGGCGCTCGCATACACAGCGCCTGACCCTGCGGGTCAGGCACTGCCTTGTCGGTTTTCGCTTGAGTGAGCCCGCTCAAATTCGGCCACGCGGTGGCTATGCCAATAAAGACCGGAAAAACAGTGCCTGACCCGCGGGGTCAGGCACGGGTCTGCGGGCCATAAAAAAGCCCGGCCGAAGCCGGGCTAAACAGGGGTTCTGGTTGATCAGCGGGTCACTTGCACGGTGGTGGTGGAAGTGTTGCCGGCAGCATCCTTGGCGACGGCCTGGATGGTGTGGGTGCCGGCGGTTTCCTTGCGGGTGTTCCAGCTGTAGGACAGGG
>CBHWEO010000032.1:0-30231 GCA_966112955.1 uncultured Duganella sp.
GACTTTTATGTCACAAGGCGTTGAGGGGGATTTTCAGGTAGCGGATGCCGTTGTCTTCGGCTTCCGGCAGGTGGCCGGCGCTGAGGTTGACCTGGATCGCCGGCAGGATCAGCACCGGCATCTGCAGCGTGGCGTCGCGCTGGGTGCGCATGGCAACGAATTCTTCTTCGCTGATGCCGTCGCGGATGTGGATGTTGGCGGCGCGCTGCTCGCCTACCGTCACCTCCCAGCGTGGCTCGCGGCCCGCCGGCGGGTAGTCGTGGCACATGAACAGGCGGGTGTCCTCCGGCAGCGACAGCAGGCGGCGCACCGAGCGGTACAGGTCGCTCGCGCAGCCGCCGGGGAAGTCGCAGCGCGCGCTGCCCACGTCCGGCATGAACATCGTGTCGCCGACAAATACGGCATCGCCCACCTGGTAGGCGATGTCGGCCGGCGTGTGGCCCGGCACGTGCAGAGCGCGTGCTTCCAGCCGGCCGATCGCGAACACTTCGTCGGCCTGGAACAGGTGGCCGAACTGCGAACCGTCTTCCTTCTCGTGCCGGCGGTTGAAAATGGCGGAGAAGGCGTGCTGCACCTTGCAGATGCCGGCGCCAATGCCGATCCGGCCGCCCAGCTTTTCCTGCAGGTAGGGCGCGGCCGACAGGTGGTCGGCGTGGGCGTGCGTTTCCAGCAGCCAGACGGTGTTGAGCCGGTGCGCGCGCACGAAGTCGACGATGCGGTCGGCCGATGCGCTCGACGTGCGGCCGGACTTGGGATCGTAGTCCAGCACCGAGTCGACGATGGCGCAATCGCTACCGTCCGCTTCGTAAACCACGTAACTGACGGTACATGTATTCGGGTCGAAAAAACCCTGGATCTCAGGCTTCATATCAAGATAGTAGGATGATTCAAGCCCGACCATTATAAAGAATCCTGATATGCCGGGCGAGGCTTATGCATTTTTCGTTGCAAGTCACAACTGTGCGCAGTATTCCTATCCGCGTGTTAATATTTTCTGGCAGTGCACCGGGAGGCATATGACTGTAACAAGCAGGTTCTGAAACGGGGGCAGCCGTGCGCAAAGCGGGCTATTCACTGTGTTGGGGACTGGTTATGGGCAGCGAGGCGCTCGCCGGCGTGGGGGCGCCCGATAACTTTGCCAATATGTCGCTGGAAGAATTGAGCGACGTACGTGTGGTCTCAGTATCCAAGCGCGAGGAGCGCCTTGGCGACGCCCCGGCTTCGGTCTTCGTCATCACGGCGGACGACATCCGCCGCAGCGGCGCACGCAGCCTGGCCGAAGCGCTGCGCCTGGCGCCCAACCTGCATGTGGCCCAATCCGCAGGCGGTACCTACACCATCACTTCACGCGGCTTTTCCGGCAACAGCGCCAACAAGCAGCTGGTCATGATCGATGGCCGTTCGGTATACACACCCTTGCTTTCCGGCGTCTCCTGGGACGCCCAGCAACTGCCGATGGAGAGCATCGACCGCATCGAAGTGGTCAGCGGCCCCGGAGGAACCTTGTGGGGCACCAATGCCGTCAACGGTGTCATCAACGTCATCACCAAACCTGCCGCGGCCACGCAAGGCGCGCTGGCCGACCTGCGCTGGGGCCAGGAGCAGTCGGGCGCCGCCTTCCGTTATGGCGCGGAGATGGGCGACGGCGCCTGGCGCGCCTATGCCATGGATTACGCCATGCCGCACGGGGAAACGCGCACGGGCAGGGCGCTTGGGGACGCCTGGCATACGGCGCAGGCAGGCTTCCGGGCGGACTGGCTGCGCGGCAGCGACAACGTGACGCTGCAGGGAGATACCTATCGCAGCGGCAAGGGGCAGCTGCCCACCACGTCCATACCTGCGCCGCGCGAGGCAACCCTGCGCGGCACCAACCTGATGGCCCACTGGAACCGCCAGCTGCAGGGTGGGGCCAGCCTTGCGCTGCTGGCATATGTCGACCGGGTGGTGCGCGACCAGACCGGCAGCTACCATGAGGACCTGGACATCGCCGACCTGCAAGCCCTCTACAATTTCGCCCCGCTCGGCAACCATACCCTGGCCGTCGGCGCGGAGTACCGCTTCGCGCACGACAACGTGAAGGTCACCAGCGGCACAGCTTTCCATCCCGAGCGCGCGGCCATGCGCTGGGCCAGCCTGTTTGCCCAGGACACCATGGCCCTCGGCGAGCGCTGGAACCTGACCGGCGGCCTGCGTGCCGAGCACAATATGTACACGGGCACGGAGCTGCTGCCCAACCTGCGGCTGGCCTGGAAGGCGACGCCGTCGACTTCGTGGTGGGCTGCGGCGTCGCGCACGGTGCGCGCCCCTTCGCGCGTGGACCGCGACATCTTCTTCGTCGGGTCGCGCTTTACGCTGGCCGGGGGGCCGAATTTCGAATCCGAGACGGCCCGCGTGCTGGAGCTTGGCCTGCGCCAGCAGTTCGGCAACCGGGCCAGCTATTCGGTCACGGTGTACCGGGCTTTGTACGACCGCCTGCGCACTGTGAAGCAGGTCAATTCCCAGCGGCTGGAAATCGCCAACGGCATGGAAGGGGAAACCAGGGGCGTGGAGGCCTGGGGCAACTTCCAGGCATCGCCGGAATGGCGACTCAGTGCCGGCCTGACGCTGATGCACGAGGAGTTCAACCTCAAGCCGGGCGAGACCGATTTCAATCACAGCTCGCTCAATGGGAACGTCGATCCGCGCCGCGTGGCGAAGCTGCGCTCTTCGTGGTCGCTGGGCGATGGCCGCGACCTGGACCTGGTCCTGCGTTATGTGGGGCCGCTGCGCTTTACCACCGTGCCCGGCTACACCGCCCTCGACGTGAACTTCAACTGGCAGGTAAAGCCGGGCCTCGAACTCGCGCTGGGCGCCAGCAATGCCCTGGACCGGCAGCATGAGGAATTCGGCGGCAACACCCGGCTGGCGCTGGGGCGGGGGGCCTATGTGAGGCTGATAAGCCGCTTCTAAGGCAGGCATGTTAATATCCGCATTCATGAAATCCTTGTTCCGTATCATTGCGCTTTGGCTGGTGCTGGTGGCTTTGCCCTTCCAGGGCTTTGCCTCGGCCAGCATGCTGCGGTACGGTGATTTCCCCGCGGGGCAGACAGCCAGCGCGCACGCCGCCGTTGATGACGACAGCGGCGACCATTGCGCCGGCGGTACCTGGCATTGCGTCACAGGCGATTGCTGCGTGGGCGCCGCCCTCGCATATGCCTTGCCGCAGCCGACATCGCAGCCCCAGCGCGCCGAGCGGCTGCGCCTGTCCGAACCCATGCCGCCGCCGACAGTCGACCTCGCCCTTCCCAAACGCCCCCCGCGGGCGATCCTTGCCTGAGCAGCTCCAGCCATGCCGGCTGGCCGTGGCCCGCGCCGGCCTTGACTTCGCGCGGGACGAACAAGCAATGGAAAGATAAACATGAACCAAGCATTCAAGCTGGCGGCCATGGCCGCCGCAGCTGCGCTGCTGTCCGGTTGCGCCACGTTCTCGAACGATGGCGGCTTCGGGGCAGTGGCGCAGGCCACCAAAGCCCGCAGCGGCGCCGAAACGCGCCTGCTGCGCACCGACGATGACCGGCGCGCGCTGGACGAACAGCTGAAAAAGCTGCTGGCCGAGCCGCTCAGCGCCGATGCGGCCGTGCAGGTCGCGCTCCTTAACAACCGCAGCCTGCAAGCGCGCTATTGGGACCTAGGCATCGCCGAGGCGGAACTGGTCCAGGCCGGGCGGCTGGCCAACCCGGGCTTCAGCTTCAAGCGCACGCACGGCGGCGGCGAGGTCGCCATCGAGCGCACCCTGAGCATGAACTTCATCCAGCTGCTCACGCTGCCCCTGGCCAGCCGCATCGAGGCGCGCCATTTCGAGCAGGTCAAGCTGGAACTGGCGGGCGAGGCCGTGTCCATGGTGCACCAGGCGCGCCTGGCGTGGATCGAAGCCGTGGCGGCGCAGCAGGGCGTGGAATACGCCCAGCAGATCAGTGACGCGGCGGAAGCCAGCGGCGAACTGGCCAGGCGCCTGCAGGCTGCCGGCAACTGGAGCAAATATGACGCGGCCCGCGAGGAAGCCTTCCACGCCGACGCCATGGCCGATGTGGCACGTGCCCGCAAGGCTGCCACGGCCAGCCGCGAAAAGCTGACCCGCATCCTCGGCCTGTCCGGCGCGGAAGCCGCGGCCTACCAGCTGCCGGCGCGCTTGCCGGAACTGCCGGCCAGCCCGCGCCAGGTGGGCGACGCCGAAGCAGCGGCGCTGCGCGACCGGCTCGACGTGCAGGCGGCCCGCCTGTCGTCGCAGCATACGGCCGAATCCCTGGGCCTGACCAGGGCGACGCGCTTTGTCAACGTGCTGGAACTGAGCGGCATCAAGGAACGCGAAGGCGAGCGCCGTTCGCGCGGCTATGAGATTTCGGTGGAAGTGCCGCTGTTCGACTGGGGCGGTGCCCGCGTGGCGCACGCCGAGGCGACCTATATGCAATCGGTCAACCAGTTGGCCGCCGCCGTGGTCAACGCGCGCAGCGAGGCGCGCGAAAGCCACCAGGACTACCAGGCTTCCTACCAGCTGGCAGCGCATTACCGCGACGTGGTGATCCCGCTGCGCAAGAAGATTTCCGAGGAAACCCTGCTGCGCTACAACGGCATGCTGCTGTCCACCTTCGAGCTGCTGGCCGATGCCCGCGAACAGACTGCCGCCGTCAACAATTACATCACCGCGCTCAAGGAGTTCTGGATCGCGGATGCCAATCTGGATGCCGCGATTGGCGGTAAAGGAGTACAGCAATGAACCAGCCAGTCAACAAGCGCCGTTCCTTCCTCGCCAATGGCGCCGCGGCCCTGATCGGGGCTGGCCTGGTCAGCCGCGCCGGCGCCGCCGGCCTGCCGGAAGCCCCGGTGCAGGCCAGCGCCTCCACCGCGCCGCCGCTGCTGCCGCCCAATGGCCGTCCCTACAACCCGGTCGTCACCCTCAATGGCTGGAGCCTGCCGTGGCGCATGAAGGATGGCGTCAAGGAGTTCCACCTGGTGGCCGAGCCGGTGATGCGCGAGATCGCGCCCGGCATGGTGGCCAAGATGTGGGGCTACAACGGCCAGAGTCCCGGCCCGACCATCGAAGTGGTGGAGGGCGACCGCGTGCGCATCTTCGTCACCAACAAGCTGCCCGAGCACACCAGCGTGCACTGGCACGGCCAGATCCTGCCAAGCGGCATGGATGGCGTATCGGGCCTGAGCCAGCCCGCCATCCAGCCGGGCAAGACCTATGTCTATGAATTTGTCGCCAAACATGCCGGCACTTTCATGTACCATCCCCATGCTGACGAAATGACGCAGATGGCGATGGGGATGATGGGCTTCTGGGTGACCCACCCGAAAGACCCACGCCAGCATGCGGTGGACCGCGATTTCGTGTTCCTGCTCAGCTCTTACGATATCGAACCGGGCAGCATGGTCCCCAAGGTCAACACGATGACGGACTTTAATATCTGGACGTTCAACAGCCGCGCCTTCCCTGGCATCGACCCGCTGGTCGTGCGCCAGGGCGACCGCGTGCGCATCCGCGCCGGCAACCTGACCATGACCAACCATCCGCTGCACATCCATGGCCACCGCTTCGAGGTGACCGGCACCGATGGCGGCTGGGTGCCGCCGGGCGCACGCTGGCCGGAAGTGACCACCGACGTCGCCGTGGGCCAGATGCGCGCCATCGAGTTCATCGCCGACAACCCGGGCGACTGGGCCTTCCACTGCCATAAATCGCACCACACCATGAATGCCATGGGCCACAACGTGCCGACGCTGATCGGCGTCGACCATGCCGGCGTGGCGGAGAAAATCAACAAGCTGGTGCCGGGCTATATGGTGATGGGCGACAAGGGCGGGTCGATGGGCGGCATGGAGATGGAAATCCCGGAAAACACGCTGCCGATGATGACCGGTACCGGCCCGTATGGCGATATCGAGATGGGCGGCATGTTCACCGTGATGAAGGTGCGGCCGAACCAGAAGCGGGGCGACTACACCGACCCGGGCTGGTATGTCGCGCCGAAAGGCAGCACGGCCTACGAGTGGACCGGCGAACTGCCGCCGGCCGCTTCGGCCGCCGGCGCGCAAGTGCCGGCCGGCACCAGGCCGGTGGAAGTGACCCGCGAGAAGAAGGGGCACGACCATCATTAAGCAATTGCGCTACCTGGGGAAGTGGAGCCTGCTGGCCGGCATCGTTGCCGTGCTGGCGGGCAGCGCTTCCGCCTTCTTCCTGGTGGCGCTGGACGTCGCCACCGCCTGGCGCGAAGCCTACCGCTGGGGGGTGTGGCTGCTGCCCCTGGCCGGCTTCGCGGTCGGCTGGATCTACCTGCACGTCGGCAGCCGCGTCGAAGCGGGCAACAACCTGCTGATCGATGAAATCCATGACCCGAAAAATGTGGTGCCGCTGCGCCTGGCGCCGCTGATCCTGTGCAGCACCGTGGTATCGCACCTGTTCGGCGCGTCGGTGGGGCGCGAGGGTACGGCGGTGCAGATGGGCGGTGCGCTGGCCGACCAGTTGACCCACGTGTTCCGCCTGCAGCGCGAAGACCGCAGTACGGTGCTGATGGCCGGCATCAGCGCCGGTTTCGCGTCCGTGTTCGGCACGCCGCTGGCGGGCGCCATCTTCGGCCTGGAAGTGCTGGTGGTGGGGCGCATGCGCCTGGCCGCGATCTATCCCTGCATGCTGGCCGCCGTGCTGGCCGACCTGGTCACGCGCTGGTGGGGCGTCGGGCATACCCATTACCCGGCCGGCACCCTGGGCGCGCCGGATGGCCCGCTGTTGCTGGCGCTGGCGGCGATCGTGGCGGCGGGCGTGGTGTTTGGCCTGGTGGGACGCGCCTTTGCGGCTGCCACGCACGGCCTTGCCGCCTGGATGAAGGAGCACATCGGCTATGCACCGCTGCGGCCCTTGCTGGGTGGCCTGGCCATTGCGTCGGTGGTCGCTGCCGGCGGCGCTGCCGGCGCCGACCTGCACCGCTACCTGGGCCTGGGCATCGGCCCGATGGTGGAAGCCTTCCGGGTCCCGCTCGACTGGTGGGACTGGCTCGGCAAGTTCGTGTTCACGGTCGGCTCGCTGGGCAGCGGTTTCAAGGGCGGCGAGGTGACGCCGCTGTTCAACATCGGCGCGACGCTGGGCAACGCGCTGGCGCCCATCCTGCACCTGCCGTTCCCGCTGCTGGCGGCGATCGGCTTTGTCGCGGTCTTTGCCGGCGCGGCCAATACGCCGCTGGCCTGCACCGTGATGGCAATGGAGTTGTTCGGCCCGGCCATCGGACCCTACGCCGCGCTGGCGTGCGTGGTGGCCTTCATGTTCTCCGGCCAGTCCGGTATCTACCGCGCCCAGCGGCGGCCCTTAGCCGAGTAGGCGCTTTCCGAGATTCTGCGCGTCGAACGGCGCGTGCACCTTGATGTCGTTGTCGAAGTAGCAGTAGATATCGCGGCTGGCGCGCCGCGGCGGCGCGCTGTCGACGATCAGCTTCGCGTCTTGCGGCTGGCTGCCGCCTGCCCAGGCCCGGATGCGGGCGGCCCAGCGGTCCAGCGATTCCGGCGTATAGCCGCTGGCGTACAGTTCTTTCTCGCCGTGCAGGCGCAGGTACATGAAGCCGGACGTGACGTCTTCGTAATCCGGCCATTTGCCTGCCGTGTCGGCCACCACGAGGGCCAGCTTGTACTTGCGCAGCAGCCGCACGAAGGCCGGGACGGCAAACGATTCGTTGCGGATCTCGATGGCATGCAGGACTTTGCGGCGCTGGCCGGTTTCCGTCGCGGCGCGGCCTTCCATGCGTGCTTCGTGCCGGCTGGCCAGGGCGGCGGCTTGCTCGGTGTCCTGCGGCAGCAGGCTGAAAAAATGCTCGAACAGCGCTTCGTCGAATTTGAAGTTGGGCGGGAACTGCCACAGGAAGGGACCGAGCTTTTCCCGCAGCAGCAGGACGCCGCTGGCGAACACATTGGCCAGGGGCTTTTCCGGCTCGCGCAGGCGGCGGATGTGGGTGATGTAGCGGTTGCCCTTGTGGGCGAAGACGAAGCCTTCCGGCGTGGCGTCGTACCAGGCCTGGTAGCTTTCCGGGCGCTGCAGGGAATAGAAGGAGCCGTTGATTTCGATGGTGGGCACGGCGCGCGAAGCGTATTCCAGCTCGCGCGCCTGCGCCAGGCCCTCCGGATAGAAGACGCCGCGCCAGGGGGCGTAGCGCCAGCCGGAGATGCCGATCCGGATCACCGGGCGAAGCGCCTCAGCGTGCCAAGCATGGCCAAACCGGCCAGCAGCATGGCGTACTGGCCGGGTTCGGGAATCGGCACCGGTACGCCGCCAACGGTGATGGCGTCGAAAGCCAGGCCGGAATCGAAGTCCTCGTCGTCCCAGTTGGTCACGCCGAATTCGAGCCGGTAGTTGCCGGCGCTGGCAATGGCGTACTGCGCGCGCACCCATCCGGTGGCGCCGCAGCCGACGTCGTAGCATTCGTCCGAGTCGGGACCGAGCGGCGACCACTTGGTCTGGCCCGCCGCCACGGGGACGGGGAAGGGCGTCAGGGTCGCGACAGGCGCCGGCATGTCGAAGCCGGGAATGGCGTCGCCGTTTTCGTTGGTGCGGGCGGTGAACAGCAGGGCCACCTGCTGGTTGTCCGCATCGAGCAGCCTGGCCCAGGCGTAGTCGGCGTAGCCTGCGCCATCGGTGGTCACGTAATTGAAGCGGAAGTCCAGCGCGGCACCGGCCGCCGCGCTGAACGTCGCCGAGCGCAAGGTGGTGCCGTTCATCGGGTCGCCCACCCCGCCCACGCCGGGCAGGGCCACTTCGTTTGGCGCGTTGTAGGTCGAGATCCAGCCGTAAGCGCTGCCGCCGCTGGGCGCCAACGGCACAACGCCATCCGCGCCCGAGGTGCCGCAGTTGCCGTTGCATTGCCAGGCGGCGGGAATGCCGCCGTCAAAGATGCCGGCGGATGCCGGTGCGGCCAGTGCCGCCGATGCCGCCGCAGCGGCAAGCATCAGGAAGTTTCTTGGTTTCATTTTGCAGCCCCGTCGAGGAGAACCCCATCATTCTCCACGTCCGGGACGCATTTGCCGAAAGCCTGTCTCTATCGTGCGTGGCTCGACGATAGCCGTGCCAATCACCAGATCAACGCATCGTTGCCATTGGCCCGAGGCCTTCTCCGCTTGTCGGAAAATGCGTCCAGCATGAAATCGACCATGGCCCGTGTCCTGGCTTGCAGATGACTTTTGGTCGGGAACAAGAGGTAGATGTCTGCCGGTGGCGTTGTCCAATCGGGAAGCAGCAGGCGCAACCGTCCGGACCGAACGAATGGAGCAATATCCCATTCAGAGCGGAGGACAATGCCATGGCCATCGAGCGCCCATGCCAGCGCGGTCTCGCCGTCGTTGGTGCTCAATGGTCCTCTTACCTTGACAGTTTCCTGTTTCGTACCGGACCGGAACTGCCAGCTTCCATAAATCTCATCGTTCTCACGCAACACGATACAGCTGTGATTGTGCAGGTCGCGCGGTGCCTGCGGTGCGCCGCGTGCCGCAAGGTAAGCCGGGGATGCGCACAAAAAGCGCCGGTTGTCCGCCAGCTTGCGCGCCGTAATCCGGGCATCCGGCTGTTCTCCGAAACGTATGGCGAGATCGAAGGCCTGTTCCACCAGGTTCACCGGGCGTTCGCTCAGGTGCAGTTGCACGTCGACCGCTGGAAATTGCCTGGCGAAACGCGATAGAAGCGGAGTCACATGTTTGCGGCCGAAGCCCAGGGTGGCGTTGATGCGGAGCAGGCCCTGCGGGATGACGCTTCCACCCGAGATCTTTTGTTCCAGGGCTTCAAGATCGGCAACGATCCTTTCGCCTTCCTCCAGGTAGGTTTCACCCTCCGGGGTCAGGCTCATCCGTCGTGTCGTACGGTTCAGCAAGCGGACCCGAAGCCTGGCCTCAACCGCAGCGAGGCGTTTGCTGACGGCGGGAGGCGTCACCCCGAGTTCCTGGGCGGCGGCAGCCATGCTGCCGGCTTTTACCACCAGCGCGAAAAACGAGACATCCGAGAGACTGTCCATTATTAACTTGTGGGACCGAATGAAGTTAGAAAATGTAAATTATATGATATCAAATTGCGAATATGATGTCGCATCCGCCCCGTATCCGCGAGGCTGGCAGGAGATACTTGAATGAATAAACGCATTGCCTTCATCCATACGGTCGGTTTCCTGGTCGAAGATTTCCGGGCGCGGGTGCGCGTCGACATTCCCGGCGCCGATAGCTTCCACATTCTGAACGAAAGCCTGCTGCAAGACCTGTTGCGAGGAGCTCCGCAGCCGCTGGTTTACCGGCGCGTGGTGGAGCAAATCGTGCTGGCGGCGGAAACGCAGCCTGACTTGATTGTCGTGACTTGTTCATCGACATCCCCGGCAGTCGATATCGCGCGGCGCATTGTGCCGCAGCCGATCCTGAAGATCGACGATCCGATGATGTCGGAAGCGGCGCGCAGCGGAAAGCGCATTGGGCTGCTCTGCACGGCGGCCAGCACGGTGGAACCGAGCAGTGCGCTGCTGAACGCGCACGCCAAGGAGCAAGGACGTGACGTCAAGGTCAAGACTGTGCTGCGCACCGACGCGTATCAGGCGCTGATGACTGGCGACCGTACGCGGCATGACGCCATCCTGCAGCAGGCGGCCAGGGAAATCGCCAGCGAGGTGGACGTGCTGGTACTGGCCCAGGCATCGCTGGCTCACCTGCGCGACGCGTTCGCGGCGGAACTGGAATGCCCGGTATTGGCAAGCACGCCAATGCTGATGCAGGAAATAGCGGCTGCGGCGGGGAACATACATTGAACGCGAAGCCGCTCTCGATGGCGGCACTGGAGGAAGTGGAATGAACATACAGAGAGCAGACGTCGTCATCGTCGGCGGTGGCATCATGGGCGCCGCCAGCGCCTTCTTCCTGCGCAAGCGGGGCATGTCGGTCATCCTGCTTGAACAGGGCCTGATCGGCCAGCAGGCCTCGGGCGTCAACTTCGGCAACACGCGCCGCATGGGGCGCCCGGTCGACCAGCTGCCGCTGTCAAACCGCTCGCGCGAGATCTGGCTGAAGTTCAGGGAATTGTTCGGTGACGATGCCGAGCTTTTGCTGAACGGGCACTTGCGCCTCGGCTTCACGCCAGCGCACGAAGAACGCATGGCCAGGTATGCACAGGACGCCAAGGACTTCGGCCTGGACATGCAGATGATGAGCGCGAAAGCGCTGCGCGAACGCTTTCCCTACCTGGGGCCGGAAATTACCGCGGGATGCTACGCCCCGCACGACGGTCATGCCAATCCGCGCCTGGCGGCGCCGGCGATCGGCCGTGCAGCGGTGCGCGCAGGCGCACAGGTGTTTGAAAACACCGAGATTGTGCGCGTCGAAAAAGACGGCGTTGAGTTCCGCGTGAGCGCTGCCGATGGCCGGACCTTTCACGCGCCGGTGGCGCTGATCACCACCGGCGCATGGGGAAACCGCATCAGCAGCAGCTTCGGCGAACCGGTGCCAATGGTCGCCAAGGTACCGCATATGTGCGTCACCGAACCGGTTCCTTACGCCATCGGACCGACCATCGGGGCGCAGGCCGACGTGTTCGAGCAGGTGGTGTTCCTGCGCCAGGTTGCGCGCGGCAACATCATCATTGGCGGTGGCGGCCATGAACTGGCGGACCTCGAGAGCCGGCGCGCCTATGTGAACCCGAGCCGTACGCTGTTCAAACTGAAAAATGCGCCGCGCGTGGTGCCCGCGCTCAGGAGCCTGAGCATCATCCGCGTCTGGGGCGGCATCGAAGGGTATATGGCGGACAGCCAGCCGGCTATGGGACCGAGTGGGCGGGTGCCAGGCCTGTACTACGCCTTCGGCTTTTCCGGCGAAGGCTTCCAGTTGGGGCCGGGCGTGGGCGACGTGATGGCGGAACTGATCCATACCGGCGCCACCAGCACGCCGATCGGGCATTACCACATCGCGCGTTTCGCGCCACCGGCCGCGCCGGCGGCTACCGCGGGCGGGGGCCGGCCATGACCGCATTGTTGGGATGTATCGCGGACGATTTCACCGGCGGCACCGACCTCGCCGGCATGCTGGTGAAGGCGGGCATGCGCACCGTGCAATTAATTGGCGTGCCGGACCAGCCGCTGCCCCCGGACGTCGACGCGGTGGTGATTGCGCTGAAGTCGCGCACCAGCCCTGTCGGGGAGGCGGTGGCCGAATCGCTGGCCGCCTTGCATTGGCTGCGCCAGGCGGGCTGCCGGCAGTTCTTCTTCAAGTATTGCTCGACCTTCGATTCCGCGCCGCATGGCAATATCGGCCCCGTTGCCGAAGCCTTGATGCGGGCGCTGGACTGCGGATTCAGCATCGCTTGCCCGGCCTTTCCCGCCAACGGGCGTACCCTCTACAAAGGCCATCTTTTCGTCGGCGACGTGCCGCTTTCCGAGTCCGGCATGCGCAACCACCCGCTGACGCCGATGACCGATGCGAACCTGGTTCGCGTGCTGCAGCAGCAGGCACAGCGCAAGGTCGGCCTGGTCGATTACACGATCGTGAGCCAGGGCGCCGCAGCCATCCGCGAACGCTTTGCCGCGCTGCGCCAGCAGGACCACGCCCTGGCCATCGTTGACGCGCTATGCGACGCGGACCTCGAGGCGATCGGCGCAGCCTGTGCTGACTTGCCGCTGGTGACGGGCGGTTCCGGCGTGGCGCTCGGCTTGCCGCAAAATTTCCGCCGCCGGGGCCTGCTGGCGCCCGATACCGTGGCGGATGGACTGCCGCGGACGGGCGGCCTGCGCGCGGTCATCGCGGGCAGCTGTTCGCTTGCCACGCAAAGGCAAGTGGAAGTGATGCGTGCCGCCTTCCCATCGTTCCATATTGATCCGCTGCGGCTGGCACGCGGCGAGGATGTGGTTGCGCTTGCGCTTGACTGGGCGGCCGGCCACATCGCGCAGCAAGCGGTACTGTTCTATGCCACCGCTACGCCGCAGGCAGTCAGGCAGGTGCAGGCCGAACTCGGCGTCGAGCAGGCCGGCAAGCTGGTGGAGAATGCGCTGGCGACGCTGGCGTGCGGCCTGGTGCGGGCCGGCGTGGACCAGATGATCGTGGCCGGCGGCGAAACTTCGGGTGCGGTGGTGCAGGCGCTGGGCGTGAAGGGCTTGCGTATCGGGCCTGAAATCGACCCTGGCGTGCCGTGGACCAGCACGTTTGGCGGCGACGGCCGGCGGCCGCTGGCGCTTGCCCTGAAGTCCGGCAATTTCGGCAGCGAGGATTGCTTCCTCAAGGCCTGGAGCCGCTTGCCATGAGCACGATGGTCGCCACCGGCCGCGGCGAGGCCGCCTTGCGCGAACAGGTCGCCGCCTTCGGCCGCTCGCTGTTTGAGCGCGGCTTGAGCGCCGGCAGCAGCGGCAACATCAGCGTGCGCCTGGACGATGGCTGGCTGCTGACGCCAACCAATGCCTGCCTCGGCCGCCTCGACCCGGCGCGGCTGGCCAAGCTGGACTGGAATGGCCGGCACCTCAGCGGCGATGCACCCTCCAAGGAAGCCTTCCTGCACCGCGCCATGTACGAAGAGCGTGCCGGCGCGGGCGCCATCGTGCACCTGCATGCCACGCATTCCGCGGCCGTTTCCTGCATGTGCGGCTTGAACCATGACGATTGCATTCCGCCCTTGACGGCGTATTTCGTGATGAAGATAGGCCGCCTGCCGCTGGTTCCCTATTACCGCCCCGGCGATCCCGCGCTGGGCGATGCCATCCGCGGTTTGGCGCGCCAGCATTGCGCGGTATTGCTCGCCAACCACGGACCGCTGGTTTCCGGGGCCTCGATCGACGCTGCCGTATATGCGATGGAGGAACTGGAGGAGACGGCCAAGCTGTTCCTGCTGCTGCGCAATACGGCGACCAGCCCTTTGAACCCGCAGCAGATCGAAGACCTCAAGTCGGCCTTCAAGCCCGCGACGTGAGCTGCCGGTCCTAGCGGAATGGCGCGGCCTGGCCGGGCCAGGTGTTGTCGACCAGCGGCTTGCCGTTGCAGAGCGACGGATCGGTGAGGGCGCCGGTCTGGATGCCGCGGCAGACCCAGATGGCGCTGCCGTTCTCGCCGGTGTACTGGTCCCAGGCCCAGTCGCGGTCAGTCACGGGCGCCGAAGCCGGGGCGCTTGAGCCGCCCATGACGCCAATGGTGCCGCCCACGCCCACCGACACGTCGCTGTGCCTGCTGGCGGCGACCGCCACCGCAACCGCGCCGGCCACGGCGCCGACGGTGACCAGCGTTTCGCGCTGCCTGATTACGTCGGGGCAGGACGCTTCCGCCACGCCGCGCCGGCCCAGCTCCATGCGCAGGGCATTGGCAAAGTCCATGTCCGGCGCGCCGCTGACGAGGGTCTTGCACATCTCGAACGGGCTGGCGGCCGATGGATTGGCGTAGAACGCACTGGCGCCAATGCCGGCGCAACCCGTGAGCAGTGCCGCAATGGCGGCGGTGGTGAGGGCCCAGGCGGGCCGAGTCATGTTTCGCATGGCGTTAGTGTAGCAAACCGTGCCCATTACGGCAGCCGCAGGCGGCGCGTGTGGAAGTCGAATTCATAGAGCTCACCATAACGTCCCCATTCCACGGCGGTGCGCATCACGCGCCGCGCTTCCTCGGCTTCGTTGGCCTCCATCAGCAGGGCCAGCACCTGCGCTTCCGGCAGCGAGCCGTCCGGGGCGGCGCGCAACTGGCTGTAGATGTGGCGCGGCAGGGCGACCTGGGCCAGCAACTGGCGGCCGAACATGGCCTGGCGGCCGGCGTGGTCGGCGCCGGCATAGCGCCGGCCCAGCGCGGTCAGGCTGATGTCGCCGCCTTCCACCGTCGCCAGCCCAAGCTGGGCGAGGGCGTCGCAGGCCGGCAGCAAGGCTTCGTCGGGCAGCTCGCTTTCGTCGGACAGCTTGGGCAAGTCGGCCTTGCCGCCGAAGGGCGCAGAATCGAGCAACGTCAGCACGGCTTCTATGCGCTCGATGTCGGCATCCGGCAGGCGGTAGTCGGGCGCGGCGGCCTGCACCTGGCCAGCGGGCGAAGGCGCGCGCATGGTCATCAGGCCGTACACTTCGTCGACCAGCTGGCGCACGGCCGGGCTGTCCGGATTGCGCGGGCGCGGCAGGTCGATGCGGATTTCGGTGCGGATGCGGCCCGGGTCGCTCGACATCAGCACGATGCGGTCGGCCATCATCACCGCTTCCTCGATGTTGTGCGACACCACCAGGATGCCGCGCGTGGGGATGCGGCCGCCGTCCCACAGCTCGAGGATATCGCCGCGCAGGGTCTCTCCGGTCAGCACGTCGAGGGCGGAAAACGCTTCGTCCATCAGCAGCACGTCCGGGTTGGTCACCAGCGCCCGCGCGATGCCGACGCGCTGACGCATGCCGCCCGACAGCTCGCGCGGCAGGGCGCCGTTGAAGC
This sequence comes from uncultured Duganella sp., assembly GCA_966112955.1. Taxonomy (GTDB): domain Bacteria; phylum Pseudomonadota; class Gammaproteobacteria; order Burkholderiales; family Burkholderiaceae_D; genus Rugamonas. The sequence continues at coordinate 15,409 of CBHWEO010000032.1, forward strand.
CCGAGAGGCCCATCAGGTCCAGCATGGCTTCGGCGCGTTCGGCACGCTGGGCCGGCGCCATGCCCTGGGCCTCCAGCCCCAGCTCGACGTTCTGCTGCACGGTGAGCCAGGGGAACAGCGCGAAGGACTGGAACACCATGGCGATGCCGTTCACCGGCTCCGTCAGCGGCATGCCGCGGTAGCGCGCGTCGCCGGCGTCCGGCGGCACCAGGCCGGCGATGATGCGCAGCAGGGTCGACTTGCCGGAGCCGGATTTGCCCAGCAGCGCCACGATCTCGCCCGACTGCAGCGCGAAATCGACGCCATCGAGCACGGTACGGCTGGCGCCATCGCCGGAGCGGAAGGATTTTCCCACGCCTTTCAGGTCGACCAGGATGTCTTTTTGTTCCATGTTCTTCTCCTGTCAGCTCCGGTTCCCGGCCAGCTCGTACAAGCGGCTCCACACGAAGCGGTTGATTGCCATCACAAAGATGCACATGACGCCGATGCCCAGTGCAATGCGGGGGAAGTCGCCCGCGTCCGTCATCTGCTTGACGTAGCTTCCCAGGCCATGCGCCACCAGCGTGGTCTTGCCCCAGGTGACGTATTCGGCCACGATGCTGGCGTTCCAGGAACCGCCGCAGGCCGTGACGGCGCCCGTGACATAACTGGGGAACACCGCCGGCAGGTAGACGCGCTTCCATTTCAGCCATCCCGCCAGGCCCAGGTTGGCCGCCGCCAGCCGCAGGTCATTCGACAGCGAAGAGGCGCCTGCCACCACGTTGAACAGGATGTACCACTGCGTGCCGAACACCATCAGGGGACTGAGCCAGATGTCCGGGTTCAGGCCGAGATGCAGCAGCGCGTACACCACCACCGGGAACAGCAGGTTGACCGGGAACGCCGCCAGGAACTGCGCCACCGCCTGGATTTTCTGGGCATAGCGCGGCCGCAGGCCGATCCACACCGCCACCGGCACCCAGAACAGGGAAGCCAGCACGATCAGCACCAGCACGCGCACCAGCGTCAGCATGGCGAGCCCGAACACGCCGGCCGCTTCGCGCCAGCCCACTTCCGTGTGGATGAAGGCGCCGACGCGGAAAGTGGCCCAGGCCACGGCGGCCAGCAGCAGGGTATCGGCGACGCGGGCGGGCAGCGCCCGGCGTTGCGGCGCCTGCCGCGCAGGGGCACCGTCGGCGCGGGACGGGAACCAGCCCAGCGTAGAGCGCAGCAAGTCCCAGCCCTTGTCGCACAGGCGGCTGGCGATGCGGCTGCGGCGGATCCAGTCCAGCAGCCAGGACCGGCGGCCCGCGTCGCCCTGCATTTCCTCGAAGCGGAATTTGTCCGCCCAGACCAGCAGGGGACGGAAGAACAACTGGTCGTACATCACGATGCCGACGAACATGGCGCCGATGGCCCAGGCAATGGCGCTCGCGTTCTCCGCTTCGATGGCAACCGCGATGTAGGAGCCGATGCCGGGCAGCTTGACGTCCTGGCCGGCGACCGAAATGGCTTCCGCCGCGACCAGGAAGAACCAGCCGCCCGACATCGACATCATCATGTTCCACAGCAGGCCGGGCATGGCGAACGGCAGTTCCAGGCGCCAGAAACGCTGCCATGCCGACAGGCGGAACACGCGGCTGGCTTCCTTCAATTCTGCCGGCACCGCGCGCATCGACTGGTACAGGCTGAATGCCATGTTCCAGGCCTGCGAAGTGAAGATTGCAAAGATGGCGGCGCATTCCACGCCCAGCTGGCTGCCCGGGAACAGCGCAATGAAGGGCGCAATGGCAATCGCCTGGAAGCCCAGGATGGGCACCGATTGCAGCACGTCGAGCAGCGGCAGCAGCACCTTTTCCGCCAAGCGGAAGCGCGCGGCGACGGCGGCGAAGGCAAAGCTGAACACCAGGGCCGCGCCGAGGGCCGCGAACATGCGCAGGATGGTGCGCAGCAGGTAATAGGGCAGCACGGCCGGGTCGAGTTCGACCGGCATGGGCTGGCCCAGTGCGAACGGCCGTGCCATCTGCATGGCGCCATAGGCGACCGCGACCAGCACTGCCAGCACGAGCGGCAGCAAGGCCCAGTCCCAGCGGTTGGGACGCGTAGTGAACGTAGCAAACATCAGGCTCTCCGCAATGGATGCGGGCCCGCGATCTTGCGCGCTTGAAGTACAGGGAGTTGGATGGGTGGCCATCATCCGCAGCGGCGGATGACGTGGGGCGGGAGCCGGGACGTGATCGTGCCGTTATGCGGTACCGGTTTCGACCGGCAGACAACTATGACTCGAACAAGTGCCCATGAAAGGGGGCTCCAAAAAATGATAACGGGGCGAAGTGTAGGCGCGAGCGATGCCAGGCGTCAACTTAGGGGATCACGTAATTTAAGTGTTGTTTAAGTTGTCTTGATAAACTTGTCAGCTCATCTTATTATACGGTATACGATTTGTTGGGTGATCAAGATGACTGAACCGGACACGCTCAAGGAATGGTTTCGCCGCAGCGGCGCCACCGAACCGCTGCGCGCCTGTATCGGGCCGCTGCCCCTGTCAGGCGCCACGATCGTGCACTGGACGGCGGACGGCCCGGATACGTCGATGCGCGCGATCGTGCCGCATCCCGATGCCTACCGCGTCGCCATTCCGCTGGAACCGATGGAATCGGAAGTGTGGGACGACAACCAGCCCGTATGGAGCGGCGTGATCGGCGCCAACCGCTTCCGTATCTGCATGCCCGGCGCCACCGGGCGCTGGCACCGCCTGAGCGGATGCGACATCGTCAACATCTTCATCCCGAAAACGACGATCCGCACGATGGCGGCAAACAGCGGGCATGACCTCTCCACGCTGTCCAGCAACTGGATCGCGCCGGACCGGGTCGTGATGGACCTGACCACGAAGCTGCTGGAGGCGGACACGCTGGCCGGCACCTGGGCGCCGCAATTCCGCGACCACCTGGCGTCCGCGCTGGTGGCGTACCTGCTGCAGCAGCACGCCCAATTGCCTGCCGCATCGTCCACGGGCAGCCTGGCCGGCACGCGCCTGCAGAAAATCCTGGCCTACATGGCCGAACGGCTGTCGGAGGAGATGGCTGTTGCGGAGCTGGCAGGTGCCTGCGGCATGAGCGAGTCCCATTTTTCGCGCGAGTTCCACAAATCGGTAGGCATGCCGCCCCACCAGTACCTGATGAAATTGCGCATCGAGCGTGCCCGCGAGCTGCTGCTCGATGGCGAGGCGCGCATCATCGACGTCGCCCTCGAACTGGGTTTCACCAACGCCAGCCATTTCGCGCGTGCTTTCGCCCGCCGCTACGGTGTGGCACCAGCCGCATACAGGCAGCTCGCCAGCGTCGCCTGAAGCGTTTTTGTGTTCCTTCCGCAGGATTTGACGCGCAGGGCCTGCCTGGAAATTCCAAGATCTCCCTACAAGTTTTTTATAAGTCGTCAAATAGGGAGACACCATGTTTCAAAAGAAGCGCATCCACCTAGCGGTCATGCTTGCCATTGGCGGCGCCATGCCGGCGCACGCGCAGCAGCAGGAAGTCCAGAAAGTCACCGTCACCGGCTCGTCGATCAAGCAGATCGCCGGCGAATCGGCCTTGCCGGTCACCGTCATGAAGGCGGAGGAATTCGTCAGCAAGGGCATGACCACCGTCGAGGAAGTACTGGCCTCGGTATCCGCCAACCAGCAGACCACGGTCGGCAGCACCAGCATCGGCTTCGACGGCGGCGGCAAGTCGTCCGCCAACCTGCGCGGGCTGGGCGACGACCGCACGCTGGTGCTGCTGAACGGCAGGCGCCTGGCCAACCATCCGTTCGACGGCAGCAGCGTCGACCTGTACGCCATTCCATTCGCGGCGCTCGACCGCGTGGAAATCCTGCGCGATGGCGCGTCCCACATTTACGGCACCGATGCGGTGGCCGGCGTCATCAACTTCATCACCAAACGCGCGTTTACCGGCATTTCCGGCACGGCGGAAGCCATCGTGCCGCAGCAGGAGGGCGGCCGCGAGAAGCGCGCCAATGTCACACTGGGCTTCGGCGACCTGGAACAGGACGGCTACAACATCTTCGGCGTGGTCGACCGCCACGACCAGAAGCGCGTGCGCTCCATCGACCGGCCGTATTCGGCAACCGGCATCCAGCCTGCCTACGGCATCAACAAGACCAGCGGCACAACTTTCCCGGCCAACTTCTTTTCCGCCAAAGGCATCACGGGCAACCCGCGCTTCGCGTCCGGCTGCTTTGCGCCCGATACGGTGCCCCAGGCGGGCAATGGGACGACCAATATGGGCACCTGCCGCCAGGATTACGCGCGCCTGGTCGACGATATTCCCGACACCCGCCAGACCACGGCCTACCTGAAAGGCGCGCTGCGCTTCGGCACCTATGGCCTGGCATCGCTGGACTACCTGCATTCGGAAAGCGAAAACATCAGCCGTATCGCACCGCCGCCGCTGACCGGCCTGAAGATGCGTGCCGATAACAAGTGGTATCCAGGCGGGGCGGGCGGTACGCCGGCGGTGGCCGGCCTGACCGGCGAAGACCTGACCATCAGCTGGCGTCCGCTCGAAGCAGGACAGCGCACCTCGAAGAACCTTGGCGTGTCGGACCGCCTGGTGCTGAACGTGGAGGGCACGGCCTTCGGCTGGGATTGGTTTGGCGGGGCAAGCTATGCGAAAACCCGCGTCACGCAGGATTTCATCGGCGGTTACGTGAAGGATGCCATGATCCAGCCTGGCATCGATGCCGGCACGCTCAATCCCTTCGGCCAGCAGGACGCGGCGGGGGCTGCCTACCTGAACAATGCAATCCTGCTGGGCAATGCGCTGAATACCAAGGCGCACAATGCCGGCGTCGACGTGCGGGCCACGCGCGACGTCATGGCGCTGCCGGGCGGTGCGCTGGCCCTGGCGATCGGCGCCGAACACCGCACCGAGAATTCGAGCTATACGGTGAACCACGCGACCGTCGACCAGGCATCGATCTACCGCGCGACGGCCTTGTTCGGGGTGAAGGACAAGGACGCCTCGCGCAACCTGTCGGCCGTGTATGCCGAACTGGTGGCGCCGTTGCACAAGACCCTGGAGCTGCAACTGGCAGCGCGCGAAGACAAGTACAGCGACGCGGGCAGCACTTTCAACCCCAAGGTCGGCATCCGCTTCCAGCCGGTCAGGCAAATGATGCTGCGGGCCTCGGCCAACACCGGCTTCCGCGCGCCATCGTTGTACGAATTGCATTCGCCCGCTTTCGAAACCTATACGGTGGGTGCTTACGACGACCCGATGCTGTGCCCGGGCGGCGTGGCCAAGCCGGGCGTCAACCCGCTGACGGCTTGCCACTCGGTCCAGCCGGGCAAGAGCGGCGGTAATCCCGAGTTGAAGCCGGAGAAGTCCCGTTCCTATTCGGCGGGCATCGTGTTCGAACCGGTGAAGGACTTGACCGCTTCCCTCGACTACTGGCGCATCAAGGTCACCGACGGCATCGGCTCCGCGCTGACCGAGGCGGAAATCTTCGACGATCCCGAGAAGTACCGCGACCGCTTCCACTACAACGCAGCCGGTACGGCGCTGGATTACGTCAACCTGTCCTCGCTGGCCAACCTCGGCATCCGCAAGAGCAGCGGCGTCGATGTGACGCTGCAATACCGCTTCCCGGCAACGTCGTTCGGCGCATTCGATACCTGGTTCAACGGCACCTATGTGACCAGCAATGTGTGGCAGACCACGCCGGATGCCGAGCCGTTCGAAAGCATCGGTGTTTACAACGGCGCCACGCGCTGGCGCCACAACCTGGCTCTGCGCTGGATGAACGGCCCATGGAGCGCGACGCTGTCGCAACGTTATTCCTCCGGCTACGTGGACCAGAACGCGGTCGCCGAGCAATACATGCGCGACGTGTCGGCCAATTCCGTGTGGACGTTGTCGGGCGCCTATACGGGGTTCCGCAACGCGACCATCACAGCCGGTATCAAGAACCTGCTGAACACCGATCCGCCATTCTCGAACCAGAATGCCAATCCGCAGACCGGCTATGATCCACGCTTGTCAGACCCGATCGGGCGCGCCTACTATGTCCGACTCACTTACAAGTTCCGCTAAACCTATGAAGAAGTCCCTATTGAATACGGCTGCCGCAGCGGTGGCCCTGGCCCTCGCGGCCGGCCTGGCGGGCTGCGCCCACGTGCAGGCGGTCGGCAAGCCGCCGGCCAGCCTGGGCCTAGATCCCTTCTACGCGAAATATCTCGATGCGCAGGGTATCCCGGTCACCGGCTCCGGCCTGGTGCCGGATGCGGCCATGCTCGCGGCACGCGACATCGTGGTGGCGATGCTGGCCTACCGCCCCGACGTGCGCGATGAACTGGTGCGCCAGGGCGCGCGCGTCGGCGTGATGGCCATCTCCGAAGGAACGATGGATTTGCCCGAGCAGCGCGACTGGAAAAAGCCGGCCATCGACGATCCGCGCCTGACCAAATGCGAAGTGCGCGATTATGCGAAAACCATCGCCCTGATGACGGACAGCCAGTACTGGAACGCCCGCTCGCGCGGCATGGGCGGTTTGTTCACCACTGGCGCCGCCGAAAACATCATGGGCATTCCCGGCACGCGCTACTTCGGCGAAAACATCCTGGTGCACGAGTTCTCGCACAACATCATGAACGCCTTGCGCACCGTCGATCCGAAGCTGATCGCGCGCCTAGAAACCGCCTATGCGAATGCCCGGGAAAAGCGGCTGTGGCAGGGCGCCTACATGGCAAACACGCTCGAGGAGTACTGGGCGGAAGGCACGCAGTTCTGGTTCAATTCCAACAAGGCCTACATCACGGACAAGCTGACCGTGGTGAATGCCGAGGACTTGCAAGCCCATGATCCTGAACTGTACGCCCTCCTGGCGGAGGCATATGGCAGCGACCACCATATTGCCGCCGACGTGTTCCATATGCACGCTGCCCGCATGGACAGCGCGCGCGTATCGCTGGACGCTTCCGGGAAAGCCCGGAACGACTGCTATTCCTGAAAGCGATCCAGCGAAAATCCAGCAGGTTCGTTGCCGTCGATGACCATGGCGGCAACGATTTCCCCGGTCACCGGCGCCAGGGTCAAGCCCAGGTGCTGGTGGCCGAACGCGTAATACAGGTTCGACGCGCCGCGCACCTTGCCGATGGCGGGCAGGTAGTCGGGCAGGGTGGGGCGGATGCCGATCCACTCGGCCGCGCCGGCGGTATCCATCGCCAGTCCCAGCGCCTGCACGTGGTGCTTCAGGCGGCGCCATTTGCCCGCATCGGGCGGCATGTCGGCGCGCGCGATTTCGACAAAGCTGGCCGCCCGGACGCCCGAGCGGAAGCCGGTAACGATCATGGAACGGTCCTCGAATACCACGGGCGGCATGCCGTCCGGCCAGCTCGCACGGGCATCCTGGATGTGGTAACCCCGTTCCGCGACGATCGGCACTTTCAGGCCGAGTGGCCGCAACAGGTCGCCGGACCAGAAACCGGCGCTGACGACAATGCGGTCGGCAGTCAGCGTCTGGCCGCCGGCCAGGACGGCACTGGTGGTACCGCCTTCGATGGCCAGCCGTGCCACACGGTCGAAAACCATCTTCCCGCCGCGCGCCACGAAGGCCTCCTCAAGTGTCTTCAACAATTCGGCATTGTCGGCCACCTGGCCGGTATTCTCGAAGCGGATGGCGCCAGCCACGGGGCGCTGCGTCAATTGCCGCAATGCCTGCAATTCCGCCGGCGAGGCGGCGCGGAAGGTGGCGGTGCCGGTATCGGTCTTGTGCCAGGCAACCAGCTTTTCGCGGGCGGTTTCCTCCGACTCCCAGACCACGAAATGGCCATCCTGGCGGATCAGGTCGGGCCGGCCCAGGTCGGCCACGCGGCGCTGCCAGGCCGGCATGGCTTCGCGCATCAGCGAAGACAGGGTGGCTTTGCCGTGGGCGAAACGGTCGGCACGGGCAGCGCGCAACAGGCGCCAACTGAATGGCAGCCAGGTTGCGATGGCCGGCAGCGGCAGCCCCAATGCCCCGCCCACGCTGTACAGCCGCGAAGGAGCCGACTTGACCATGGCCATCGAAGCCAGGGGCTCCACCTGTTCAATGGCAATATGGCCTGCATTGCCATACGAGGCCGCACTGCGGGTGGGCTCCGCTTCAACCAGGGTCACCTCCAGCCCACGGGACTGGAGCTGCAGGGAAATGTTGAGCCCGACCACGCCGCCGCCCAATACCAGTACATTCATTTGCGTTCCGCTTTCCTGTTGCGTTTGAAAATAGAATCGTATACAGTATAACGTATCTCAACTCCCAAAGGGGCACAGCAATGACTATTAATTGGCGCGGCGTTTTTCCTGCCGTAACCACCCAGTTCAAGGAAGACCTGTCGATTGATTACGCGGAAACCCAGCGCGTGGTGGACGACCTGATCCGCGACGGCGTCACCGGCATCATCGCCATGGGGACCTGCGGCGAGAACAACTCCCTGACCGCCGACGAAAAGCGCGTGCTGCTGAAGGCGATTGTTGAAGTGGTCAAGGGCCGTGTGCCCGTTGTGACGGGCGTATCGGAGCTGACCACGCCGGCAGCGGTGGCTTGGGTCAAGGATGCGGAAGCCATCGGCGCCGATGGCCTGATGCTGCTGCCGGCCATGGTCTACGTGCCGAAAGCGGAAGAGCTGGTGGCGCACTTCACCACTGTGGCGCAGGCAACGAAGCTGCCGATCATGTTGTACAACAACCCGACCGCCTATCGCGTTGCCATCACCAATGATGTGCTGGAAGCGCTGCGCCCAGTGAAGAACATCGTGGCGATCAAGGAGTCCACCCCGGACACCCGCCGCTTTACCGACCTGTTCAACGCCTTCGGCGACCGCTACGTGGTGTTTGCCGGCCTGGACGACGTGGCCTTCGAAGGTTTGCTGCTGGGCGCGCAGGGGTGGGTGTCCGGCCTGACCTCGGCCTTCCCGCACGAATCGGTGATGCTGGTGAAAGCGCTGGAAGCGGGCGATATCGCCACCGCGCGCGACATCTACCGCTGGTTCCTGCCGCTGCTGCACCTGGATGCGGAGCATGACCTGGTGCAGTCCATCAAACTGGCCGAACAGATCATGGGCCGTGGTTCCGAGCGCGTGCGCATGCCGCGCCTGCCGCTGTCCGGCGAGCGCCGCGCGCAGGTCACCGCCATGGTACAAAAGGCTGCCGCTACCCGCCCAAGCCTGAAGTTGAAGGCAGCGTAACATCCGCTTCAGCGCCGCGCCGGCTCCGGCTCAGTTCCGGAACTCGCGGCGCAAGTCTTCCAGCGTCGAGGCGATATGCTCATGCATCATCGCCGCGACCGCTTTCGCCTTTCCCGCCGACCAGAGTTCCAGCATCGCGTGGTGTTCCTTGTGCGCCCGGTCGTCGCGGCCGGCCGGCTCGAGATGCTTGCGCACGTAGCGTTCGGAAATGATGTTGAGGCGCTCGATAATCTGCACCGTGAGTGGGCGGGCCAGCGGCTGCACCAGCGACATGTGGAAGGCGCGGTTCAGGCTGCCTACCTGGTCCTTGTTGCTCACCATGGCCTTATCCAGCGCCTCCAGCGCCTGTTTGGCCGCCTTTTTATCGTCAGCCGTGGCGACTTTGGAAGCCTCCGCGACCGCGTCGGGCTCGAGCCGCAGGCGCAAGGCATACACCTCTTCGACTTCCTCGGCGCTCAGCGGACGCACGAAGAATCCGCGGTTGGCATGGGACACCAGGAGCTGTTCCTGCTCCAGCCGCGCCAACGCCTCACGCAAAGGGATCTTGCTGACGCCCAGTTCGGCGGCCAGGGCATCCTGCCGGATCGGCGCATCGGAGGGAATGCGGCCGGAAATGATGCGATCACGGACCAGTGTGAAAATCTGTTCGGAAAGTGTCTGAACTACGAGGCCCATGCAGTAACCTTGGTTGCAAATAAAGTATACGAATTAACGCATACATTCTCGGCAAAAGGCAAGCCTGTACGCTGGCTCGGCGGCCGAAGGGCGTGGTTGATTTTTTTCAAGGCCCGAGGTCATGGTTTCGCGTTTACTCGGTTTTGAAGTCTTCCGTGGTTCGAAAAACGCGGGGTTGAAAATATACCCGTTTCGGGTACAGTGTGGAGATCAGCATGCCTCGAGTCCTCAAGCGAAGGGATTTTGCGCGGTGGCAGGCCTCGGAAAAATTGTCTGATGAAGTCTTGTGCAAGGCGGTTTTGGAAATGGAGCGCGGATTGATCGATGCCGACTTGGGCGGTTACCTCTACAAGAAGCGAATTTCCCGTCCAGGCGCGGGCAAAAGCGGAGGCTACCGCACGCTGCTTGCGGCGCGTATCGGTAAGCGGTATGTGTTCCTGCATGGCTTCCCCAAAAGTGACAAGCCAAACATCAGACAGGACGAGATTCAGGCGCTCAGGTTCGCTGGCAAGGTATTCCTGGAACTTTCCAATGAGGCTTTATTCAAGGCGCTGCAGTGTGGCGCGTCACTGGTGGTGCAATGTGAGCAAGATCATTGAGTCCCTGCGAAGTGAGCTGCGCGCGCTGTATGAAGCGGGGGCAATCAGCAAACTAACCATGCGCGAGTTTGATGTGCTCTGTCCACCGCCAATACGCGAGTTCAGTGCTGCGGATATCAAGCGCTTGCGCGAAGGGTTGAAGTTCAGCCAGCCGGTCTTTGCTCTTTACCTGAATACTTCGGCTTCGACAGTGCGAAAGTGGGAGCAAGGCGAAACGCAGCCAACCGGGCCGGCTCTCAAGCTACTCAACATCATCGCCGACAAAGGCCTGGAGGCGATTATTTGACATGGGAAGCTGCCAATCGTGCGGGAGGATGCGGTAGCCTTTTCGGCCTTGAGCGGGCCCGCAAACAAGAGTGCCCCGGGCCGGAATCGAACCGGCACGGCCTTGCGGCCAACGGATTTTAAGTCCGGTGTGTCTACCAATTTCACCACCGGGGCAGCGGTCGGAGCCCGCTATTATGACATGACTGTTCGTTAACATCCAGAGTTGGCAAGTCTGACAACGCTTGTAATCCGCGCGGAATGTTGTAGCATGCTGGTCGCAGAATTCCTGGAAAGACCCCATGCAAATCAAGATCAATGAAGTCCTGCGGGACTATATCGAGCCGTTGACCGAGGCCGAGCGCGCGGCGCTGGAACGCAGCCTGCTGGCCGAGGGTTGCCGCGATGCGCTGGTGCTGTGGAACGACGTCCTGGTCGATGGCCATAACCGTTATGCGATTTGCCAGCAGCACGGCATCCCGTTCAAGGTCACCCAGAACACGAGCTTCAAGGACATGGAAGACGTGATGCTGTGGATGATCGACAACCACCTGGGCCGCCGCAGCGTGTCGGACTTCCAGCGCGGCGTGCTGGCGCTGCGCCAGCAGGAAATCCTGGCCAAGCGCGAGAACGCTGCCAAGGCCCAGGCCCAGGCGGAAGATGCGGCCATTGCGCCGCCGGATCCGGAAAGTGAGGAGCCGGCCCCGCCGCCAAAACCAAAGGTCAAGCGCGAGGACATCGCCCGCGCCGCGCGCCTGAGCGCCAATACCCTGGGCCAGATCGAAAAGATCACCCGCAGCGCGACACCGGAACTGGTGGAAGCGGTGCGCTCGGGGACGATTTCCATCAACGCCGCGGCGACCGTGGCAACGCTGCCGGAGGAAGACCAGAAGTCGGCCGTGGCCGGTGGCCGCAAGTTCCTGCAGCAGGCGGCCCGCGAAATCCGCGAGCAGCGCGCCGCCAACCGTCCGCCGAAGCCGCCGAAGGAGGGCGCCGGCGAAGGCCAGTACGAAGCCGCCGAACGTCCGGCCCCGCTGACCGAGGTGGAAGTGCTGCGCCTGGAAGTCTCGCAGCTGAAGGAGAAGAATGCCGCGCTGCGCGCCGAAAACGCCGAGCTGCGCGAACGTATCGCCCAATTGCTGGAGCAATAAGCATGCATAAGCTGAATGCCGCGCTGGCCGCGTTCTGTGCCATCCCCGCCATTGCCATCTCCGCGCCTGCGGCGCCGCAGGCGGCAGGGCAGTTGAGTCCCGCCGAAGTGCTGCGCCTGCAAGCGATTGCCAAGCGCGTCACCATCCTGCGCGACAAATGGGGCATCCCGCACATCTACGGCAAGAGCGACGCGGACGCGGTATTCGGCATGCTGTACGCCCAGGCGGAAGACGATTTCAAACGCGTCGAGCTGAATTTCATCAATGCCATGGGGCGCCTGGCGGAAGTGGAGGGCGAAAAGGCGCTGTACCAGGACTTGCGCATGAAGCTCTTCATCACGCCGGAACAGCTGAAGGCGCAGTACAAGGCCAGCCCCGAGTGGCTGAAAAAGCTGATGGTGGCCTGGGCCGATGGCCTGAACTTCTACCTGCACAACAATCCGCAGGTGAAGCCACGCCTGCTGACGCATTTCGAGCCGTGGATGGCATTGAGCTTCAGCGAGGGTAGCATCGGCGGCGACATCGAGTCGGTCAGGCTGGATGCGCTGCAAGCCTTTTACGGTGAACGCCCCGCGCCGTCGCTGGCCTTGCGCGGCAGTGACCTGGACCAGGAACCGCGCGGCTCGAACGGATTTGCCATCGCCCCGGCCCTGAGCAAGACGGGCCACGCGCTGCTGATGATCAATCCGCACACTTCGTTCTACTTCCGCCCCGAGATCCACGTGACCAGCCAGGAAGGCCTGAATGCCTACGGCGCCGTGACCTGGGGCCAGTTCTTCGTGTACCAGGGCTTCAATGACCGCGTCGGCTGGATGCACACTTCCGGCGGCGGCGACGTGATCGACGAATACCTGGAAACCGTGGTCGAGAAGAACGGCAAATACTTCTACCAGTACGGCAAGGAGTTGCGCCCGTTCCGCACGGAGTCCATCCGCCTGCCGTTCAGGGCCGCCGACGGCAGCATGGCCGAGAAGGTGGTGACGGCCTACTTCACCCATCGCGGCCCGGTGGTGCGCGAGCAGGAAGGCAAGTGGGTTTCGGTGGCAATGATGAACGAGCCCTTGAAGGCGCTGACCCAGTCCTTCATCCGCACCAAGGCGCGCAACTACCCGGCCTTCTACAAGTCGATGGAACTGCGCACCAATTCGTCCAACAACACGGTGTATGCCGATGCGGACGGCAATATCGCCTACTTCCACGGCAACTTCATCCCGGTGCGCGATACGCGCTTCGATTTCACCAAGCCGGTGGATGGCGCCGACCCGGCCACGGACTGGAAGGGCCTGCACGCGGTGCGCGAAACCATCCAGCTGTTCAACCCAAAGAACGGCTGGATCCAAAACACCAACAACTGGCCATTCTCGGCGGCCGGTGCCTACAGCCCGCGCCCGCAGGATTACCCGGCCTATATGTCCGTCAACCCGGAAAACGCACGCGGCATCCATGCAGTGCGCGTGCTCCAGGGGAAGAAGGACTTCACCATCGACAGCCTGATCGCAGCGGCTTACGACAGCCAGCTGACGGCTTTCGAACCCTTGCTGCCGCTGCTGGTGCGCGCATACGATGAATCGCCGGCCAGCGACCTTGCCAAGGCTGCCGTGATCGAGCAGATCACCCTGCTGCGCGACTGGGACATGCGTTACTCGCTCCATTCGGTGCCGACCTCGGTGGCGATCTACTGGCTGCAGGACCAGGTCAAGCAATACGGCCCGGCGGCCAGGGAGAAGGGCATGCCGGTACTGGACTACCTGGCCACCCAGCTGACGTCGAGGCAGCGCCTGGAAGCGCTGGTGCGCGCCTCGAACAAGCTTGCATCCGACTTCGGCAGCTGGAAGACGCCATGGGGCGAGATCAACCGCTTCCAGCGCCTGACGGGTGATATCGTGCAGCCCTTCGACGACAACAAGCCGAGCATCCCGGTACCCTATGCCTCCGGCAACTGGGGCTCGCTGGCAGCCTACGGCATGACGTCGCCGCAGCGGACCAAGCGCATCTATGGCGAGCGCGGCAATAGCTTCGTGGCCGCCGTGGAGTTCGGGCCGAAGATCAAGGCGAAGAGCATCCTGGCCGGCGGCCAGAGTGGCGACCCGGCGTCGCCGCACTTCACCGACCAGGCGGAGATGTATGCACGCGGCGAATTCAAGGACGTGCTGTTCTACAAGGAAGACATCGAGAAGAACCTCGAGCGCAAGTACCATCCGGGCGAACAGGATTCACCTTTGAGATAGCGCAAAGTCCTCCCCATCCGCGCAGGCGCACAATGAAGTGTCGATTTGCTAATGGGGAGGCGCCATGTCTTCCGCTGACGAAAACGGCAGCGTCGCGTGCCAAAGGATCGAGGACTTCATCTTCGTTCGCGAGCTGAATGAAGTCTTCCTGCTGCTTGACCACATCTCCGGACGCTGGGACAAGAGCCTCTACAACTTCCACAACCACGACGACGGCGAGCCGCACATCGATGAACTGTGTGCGATCGGCCTGACGCCCCCTGACAACGATGAGCAGCGCGTGGCGCAGGCGGTCAAGGTGCTGTGCGCCAAGGACCGGCTGAACGCCGCGGCGCGGCCCGCGACCGGGCTGACCATCGCTTTCACGCTGCTGGTGGTGGGCGAGGACAACCAGCGCGACTGGCGCAACTGGGTGCGGACGATGGTGCTGCGGCGCGCGGCGCTTCCGCCGCCCCCGCGGCCGCCCCATTCCGACAAGCCCACGCGGCTGACACTGGCGCGCTACGCCTTCCCGGGGCTGGTCAAGGCGGCCGAGCGCTTCAACCGCCGCGTGTTCCGGATCGTGGTGCTGCTGCTGGTCGGGCTGGTGCTCACTTGCGTGATGTCCTGGCACGTCACCGGCGGCAACGCCATGCTGCAGCACCTGGACACGCTGCAGGCGCAGCAGGCCACGCTGTTCAAGGCCATCGAGGATGCGGAGA
>CBHWEO010000033.1:0-29420 GCA_966112955.1 uncultured Duganella sp.
GAAAATACTGTATATAATCACAGCACTTTGCATTACCAATAACACGTATGGCCACTAAAAAACCAGTTTCCGACTACAGCGAGTCATCCATCCGCGTCCTCAAAGGACTGGAACCCGTCAAGCAGCGCCCGGGTATGTACACCCGCACCGAGAACCCGCTGCACATCATCCAGGAGGTGATCGACAACGCCTCCGATGAAGCACTGGGCGGCCATTGCAAAAACATTATCGTGACGCAGAATGCCGACGGTTCCATCACCGTCGACGACGACGGCCGCGGCATCCCGGTCGGCCTGCACCCTGAAGAAGGCGTGCCGACGGTGGAAATCGTCTACACCCGCCTGCACGCGGGCGGCAAGTTCGACAAGGGTTCGGGCGGCGCCTACGCTTTCTCGGGCGGCTTGCACGGCGTCGGCGTTTCCGTCACCAACGCGCTGTCCAAGCGCCTGGAAATCACCGTCTGGCGCAAGGACGATGCGGGCAACGGCTACCACCAGATCGCCTTCGAGAACGGCGACCTGGTCGAGCCGCTGCGCTCCCAGCCTGCGCCGAAGGACGGCAAGAAGTCCGGTACGCGCGTCACCGCCTGGCCAGACCCGAAGTATTTCGATTCGCCCCTGATCTCGCAGGTTGAACTGCAACGCCTGCTGCGCTCCAAGGCCGTGCTGCTGCCGGGCGTGACCGTCACCCTGAAGAACGCCAAGACCGGCGACGAGCAAACCTGGCTGTACCAGGATGGTTTGCGCGGCTACCTGAACGAACAGCTGGCGCAGACCACCTCCGGCGGCGAAACCCTGATCCCGCTGTTCGAGGGCGAGCAGTTCGCCACCCCGGACGCGGAAGGCTTTGCCGAGGGCGAAGGCGCTTCCTGGGTGGTGGCGTGGACCGAGGAAGGCGCCGTGGTGCGCGAATCCTACGTCAACCTGATCCCGACTCCGAACGGCGGCACCCACGAATCCGGCCTGCGCGAAGGCTTGTTCGGCGCCATGAAGAACTTCGTCGAGCTGCATTCGCTGCTGCCGAAGGGCGTGAAGCTGCTGCCGGAAGACGTGTTTGCGCGCGCTTCCTTCGTGCTGTCGGCCAAGGTGCTGGACCCGCAGTTCCAGGGCCAGATCAAGGAACGCCTGAATTCGCGCGATGCGGTGCGCCTGGTGTCGACCTTCTGCAAGCCTGCCCTGGAGCTGTGGCTGAACCAGCACATCGACTACGGCAAGAAGCTGGCGGAATTGGTGATCAAGCAGGCGCAATCGCGCCTGCGTTCGGCGCAGAAGGTCGAGAAGAAGAAGTCTTCCGGCGTGGCTGTGTTGCCGGGCAAGCTGACCGATTGCGAATCGGATGAAATGTCCCGCACCGAATTGTTCCTGGTGGAGGGCGACTCGGCGGGCGGTTCGGCCAAGATGGGCCGCGACAAGGAATTCCAGGCCATCCTGCCGCTGCGCGGCAAGGTGCTGAACTCGTGGGAGACGGACCGCGACCGCCTGTATGCCAACAACGAGATCCACGACATCGCGGTGGCGATCGGCGTCGATCCGCACAACTATGGCGAAACGCCGGACCTGTCCGGCCTGCGCTACGGGAAGATCTGCATCCTGTCCGATGCGGACGTCGACGGTTCGCACATCCAGGTGCTGCTGCTGACGCTGTTCTTCCGCCACTTCCCTGCCCTGATCGAGCGCGGCCACATTTGCGTGGCGCGTCCGCCGCTGTACCGGGTGGATGCGCCGGCGCGCGGCAAGAAGCCGATCCAGAAGCTGTATGCGCTGGACGACGGTGAGCTGGTGGCGATCGAGGACAAGCTGCGCAAGGATGGCCTGAAGGAAGGCTCGTGGACCATTTCCCGCTTCAAGGGCCTGGGCGAGATGAATGCGGAACAGCTGTGGGAAACCACTATGAATCCGGATACGCGCCGCCTGCTGCCTGTGTCGCTGGGCGACTTCGATCATAGCTACTCGTCTTCCCGCTTCAATATGTTGATGGGCAAGGGCGAGGCGGCGGCGCGCCGCGCGTGGATCGAGGAACATGGCAACGAAGTGGAAGCGGACATTTAAAACCGGCAAAGCGGTGTCTGACCCGCGGGGTCAGACACTGGTCTGCGACGGCCGCGTGGCTTGTGTCTGACCCTGCGGGTCAGGCACAGGTTTACCGGTTCAAGAATTCAAAACGACTATGACTCAAGCAAATCTCTTTGACGACCCAATCCCAGAGCTGCCGCCAAGCGGTGGCGGCGGCAGCGACGACGGCGGCGAAACCCTGACCCTTTCCACCTTCGCCGAGCGCGCCTACCTCGATTACGCCATTTCCGTGGTCAAGGGCCGCGCCCTGCCGGACGTGTGCGACGGCCAGAAGCCGGTGCAGCGCCGCATCCTGTACTCGATGAATGAACTGGGCCTGGGCCCGACCGCCAAGCCGCGCAAGTCCGCCACCGTGGTGGGCGACGTGCTGGGTAAGCTGCACCCGCACGGCGACCAGTCGGTATACGACGCGCTGGTGCGCATGGCGCAGGACTTCTCCCTGCGCTACCCGCTGATCGACGGCCAGGGCAACTTCGGTTCGCGCGACGGCGATGGCGCGGCGGCCATGCGTTACACGGAAGCCCGCCTGACCCCGATCTCGCGCCTGCTGCTGGACGAAATCGACCAGGGCACGGTGGACTTCGTCCCGAACTATGACGGTTCGTACGAAGAACCGGCCCTGCTGCCGGCGCGCCTGCCGATGGTGCTGCTGAACGGCGCCTCCGGTATCGCGGTGGGCCTGGCAACGGAAATCCCTTCGCACAACCTGACCGAGGTGGCGCGTGCCGCCGTGGCGATGATCCGCAACCCGAAGATCTCGCACGCGGAACTGATGGAAATCATTCCCGGCCCTGACTTCCCGGGCGGCGGCCAACTGATCACCCCGCGCGCGCAACTGGACGACATGTATGCGTCCGGCCGCGGCTCGATGAAGGTGCGCGCGCGCTGGAAGATCGAAGAGCTGGCGCGCGGCCAGTGGCAGGCCGTCGTGTACGAACTGCCGCCGGGCACTTCGGCGCAGAAGGTGCTGGAGGAAATCGAGGAACTGACCAACCCGAAGGTCAAGCTGGGCAAGAAAGCCCTGTCGCCGGAACAGGTGGCCCTGAAAGGCCTGATCCTGGGCCAGCTGGACAAGGTGCGCGACGAAGCGGGCCGCGATGCGCCGGTGCGCCTGGTGTTCGAGCCGAAGTCGAAGAACCAGAACCAGACTGAGTTCATGCACATGCTGCTGGCGCATACCTCGCTGGAGACTTCCGCGCCGATGAACCTGGTGATGATCGGCGGCGATGGCCGTCCGCGCCAGAAAGGCATCGGCGAAATCCTGGGCGAGTGGATCGAGTTCCGCTTCGCCACCGTGACCCGCCGCACCCAGTTCCGCCTGAATCAAGTCGATGAGCGCATCCACATCCTGGAAGGCCGCCAGATCGTCCTGCTCAACATCGATGAAGTGATCGCCATCATCCGCAATTCGGACGAGCCGAAGGCGGCGTTGATCGAACGCTTCAATCTGTCCGACCGCCAGGCCGAGGACATCCTGGAAATCCGCCTGCGCCAGTTGGCGCGCCTGGAAGCGATCAAGATCGAACAGCAACTGGCCGAGCTGCGCAAGGAGCGTGAAGGCTTGCTGGACGTCCTGGAGAATCCTTCCTCGATGAAGCGCCTGGTGATCAAGGAAATCGACGGCGACATCAAGACTTACGGCGACGCGCGCCGCACCCTGATTGAGGAAGCGCAGAAGGCCGTGGTGGAGCAGAAGGTGGCCGACGAACCGGTGACCGTGATCATCTCCGAAAAAGGCTGGGTACGCGCGCGTACCGGCATCGGCCACGATCCGGCGCAATTCACGTTCAAGGCGGGCGATTCGCTGTACGGCGCGTTCGAGTGCCGTACCGTGGATACCCTGCTGGGCTTTGGCGACAACGGCAAGGTGTATTCCGTGCCGGTGGCAGCCCTGCCCAATGCGCGCGGCGACGGCGTGCCGATCACCACGCTGGTGGACCTGTCTGGCGGTGCGCGCCTGCTGCACTACTACGCGGGCAATGCGGACAAGCAGCTGCTGCTGGCTTCCGATGCGGGTTACGGCTTTATCGCCAAGGCGGGCGACATGGTGTCGCGCCTGAAGGGCGGCAAGTCCTTCATCTCGCTTGACGAAGGCGCCAAGCCGCTGCCGCCAACCGTGGTGCCGGACGGCGCGAGCGCGGTGGCCGTCATTTCGGAGAAGGCGAACCTGCTGGTGTTCGGCATGGATGAAATGAAGGTGCTGTCGAACGGCGGCCGCGGCGTGATCCTGATGGACCTGGGCGACAAGGAAAAGCTGGTGGCTGCCTGCGCGATTACGGACAAGGGCGTTACCGTGCAGGGTACCGGCAACGCGCAGAAGGCCAAGGAAGACCGCATGGGGCCGACCGCCCTGGCGCCGCACTTCGGCAAGCGCGCCCGCAAGGGGAAACCGATGCCGGTGCGGATCAAGCCGACTGGGTTGGTCCCCACAACTAAAAACCCGCAACACCGCTAACCGGGGGTACCCCCCTACGGGGCGCCCCCCATGGTCCCCGGGGGACCGCCCCTGCGGGTCGTACCCCGGTTTTCCGGTTCCGCCGGTTTTATCAAAGGCTGGCCCCCTGCACCAGCCCCCAAGGCATCACCTTCCCCTCCCGCTCCAGCTGCCGCAACAAGGCAATCCCATCCCGCACCAGGTCGATACCGATCGTGGTCTTCACCAGTGCCGCAGCACCCACCTCCGTGCCGGCAGCCTGCTCCAGCGCGGCCCAGCTCATCACCGGTTTCTTGTCGATGCCGTACACGCCTTCGCGGTGGTGCAGCAGGTAGTTCATGGTCGCCTCCACCGGGTCATAACGCTCGAAGCCGTCGCCTTCATGGTGCGATGACAGGCGGTGCGCATCCATCGCGTCCTGCGCCATCTCCACGTCCGGCCGCCAGCGCCAGGCACTGACCGTCAGGCTGGGATTGAGGAAGCCGATATTCACCGCCTGCCCATCCGGCAGCTTGTCGGCCCAGCGCAGGAACCACGGGCTGTAGGCATTGCCCTTGGCGTGCGAGGCAGCAATCGATGCCTTGAGCGCGTCGGCGGCGACCTCCTCCTTCATGTCGTGGGCGCCCATGGCCGCCAGCGGATAGCCCAGGGCGCCCATCAACACTTCCACGTCGCGCGAATGCAGCCAGGAGCAGCACAGGAAATGCCACAGCTGCCGGCGCTCGTCTTCGCTTTGCGGATAGGCGTCGGCCAGGCCTTCGGCCGCCATCGATTCGGCGCGTTCCAGCGTGCCGCGCAGGGTGGCTTGCACGTCGGCCGGAATGGTGGCTTCCACCGCCGCCATGAAGTCGTCCACCGCCATGCTGCCTTCGGCGTTGTGCGCCAGCAGGCCGGCAAAGGTGCGCGGATAGCCCTGCGCGCGCAGTGTGCCGTCGAGCGCGGGGTCGGCCACGCGCGGCAGCACGTAGCCGTGGCCATTGCGGCCCACGCCCTGGTAGCCGCCACGGTAGGGCCGGCCGTCGTCCACGTCACCGTAGCGCTGCGCCAGGTAAGGCTCGCGTGCCACGTCCGGCCCCCGCTGCAACAGGCGTTCGAAGGTCGACACGCGCAGCGGCACGCTGTCCGTGGCGGCATCGTAGCTGAAGCCCGGCAGCGCGATGCCGACACCCAGCACCGGATAATCGTTGGCGGCGATGATGGCCTGGCGGTTGGCGATGCGGTCGTCGAACACGGCGACCGGCTGGCCGTACTGGGCGCGGATCTGCGGCTGGCGCCTGGCCTTGATCTCGGCGTCCGACAGCGGCTTGGTACCGGGCGGCACCACGCCGCTGTGGTCCGGGTTGCCGATCATCAGGTTGGGCGACGGCACGCCGGCGCGCATCAGGCACTGGCGCGAAGGCTCGAACTGCGGCTCCAGCCAGCGTCCGGAAATGAAGACCACCGTGCCGCCGGCATCCTCCACCGCGCGCACGAATTCGCCCAGGCCGGGCGTAGGCTGGTCTTCGATCAGCCAGTCGTTGGTCCAGTAGGCGCCGTGGAACACGGAGTAGACGCTGGCCGCGGCGCCGGTCGCTTCGCCGTCGCCGTGCCAGGCCAGCGCCGGGTAGCGCTGGCGCAGGCCGGTCTGCTGGAGGTAGCCTTCCCACGCCTCGTCCGTGTAGCCGGGCAGCACGGCAAAGCTGGCCAGCGGGTCGGCGAATTCCGCCACGCCGTAGGCGGCGCCGGCCGCCTGCAGCGCGCGGATGGTGCGGTAGCGCGGCGTCAGCGAAGTCAGGTCCAGGTCGATCTCCACCACGGGCTTGATGCCCTGCTGCCTGCCCTGCCGCACGCATTGCAGCACGGCCTCCAGCGCGCGCAGCTGCATGGCCAGGGTCACTGCGCCTTCGTTCAGTGCCATCAGGTCGTGTGCCATTCAGGCCTCCTTGCGCTGGAAGGTGGTCACCTGGGAGCCGGACGCCATGATGATCTCGCTGGCGTAATCGAGGAACAGGCCGTGCTCCACCACGCCCGGCATAGCCGACAGCGTCAGCGCGACGGATTCCGGCTGCGCGATGGGGCCCAGGTTCCAGTCGATGATGTAGTTGCCCTCGTCGGTGACGAAGGGCACTGCCAGCGTGACGCCTTTCTGCTGCCGCAGTACGGGCGTGCCGCCGATGGCGCGCATCTTCTGCGCCACCAGCGGCCAGGCCAGCTTGATCACTTCCACCGCCAGCGGGAAGGCCTGGCCCAGCGTGTCGACCTTCTTGGTGTGGTCGCAGATGATGATTTCGCGGGCGCTGGCACTGGCCACGATCTTTTCGTGCAGCAGGTCGCCGCCGCCGCCCTTGATCATGCGCAGCTGGCTGTCGAATTCGTCGGCGCCGTCGATGGTCAGGTCGATCTGTTCCGGCACCGCCGTGGTCACCAGCGGAATGCCCTGCGCCACGGCCAGCGCCGAAGTCTGGCTCGAGGTGGACACGGCGACGATGCGCAGCCCGCGCCGCACCCGCTCGCCCAGGTACTGCACCGCATAGGCCGCCGTGGTGCCGCTGCCGATGCCGACCACCATGCCCGGCTGGACGAATTCGACCGCCGTCCTGGCGGCCAGCGCTTTTTCCTGCTCCTGTACGTTGGCGTTCATGCGCAGCCTCCCAATACCAGTTGGCCATCCCTGTAAAGTTGTTCGACGAAGGCGCGCGCCATCTCGAACGCGTCTTCGGGCGTATCGACCACGTCGGCAATGTAGGCGTCGTCCGGCAGCTGGTCGTCCACGCCCGGGATGCGGATGCGGTCGCCATAGGCGTTCACCGTGCCGAATTCGCGCATATGGGCCACCAGGTCGAAGAAGGGCTGCCAGTATTCCTTGTGCACGAAGATGGCCTTGATGCGCCGCTTGCGCAGGCGCATGGTCTGGATCTTGGACAGGGTTTCGCACACTTCCCACGCGGTGCCGTAGCCGCCCGGCCAGAACAGGATCACGTTGGAATAGTTGATCAGCATGCTCTCGCGGATGCCGAAGTCGTTCATGCGCAGGCGGATGTTGGACGGCAGCGTGTAGTCGCCGGCCAGGTTGTGGAAGTTGTCGTTGCCGAACAGCGTGTCGATGCCCAGCACCTGCGCATTCTTCGAGCGGGCGCCGGTGGCCACGGCGTACATGATGCCGGGGCCGCCGCCGGTGCATACCGGCACATAGCGCCCGCCCAGCGCGTCATCCTGCAGCGTGGCCGCGTACTCGCCCCACAGCTCGCCGAAGCGCTGCGCCGAATCCCAGTAGCGCACCGAGTTTTTCAGGATGCGCTCGCGCCGCTCCTTCTTGGTGCGGGCGTCGCGCAGCTGTTCCTTCAGGTCGGCCTGCCGCACGGGGTCCACCGTCTGGTCCAGCGCGGCGCTGAGCTGCGCGATGCGCTGCGCCAGCTGGTCGATGGCGGCCTGGGTGTCCGCCTTCGAGTTGATGGAAGCGGAGGACATCACCGACACCGTGCCGTACTTGGCTTCATAGCCGTACACCATGCGCGCGGCGTGCAGGTCGGCGATGCTGTCCTCCTTGTCCAGCTCGCGGTCGTCCGGCACCGGGTTGGCCTGCACACCCTGCGCCGTGAAGGCGGCGCGCAGCGGCTGGCTGATGCCGGACGGGTCGTCGCATACCCAGCTGATGTCGAAGCCGTCCTGCGCCACGTTCTTCACCACCAGCTGCAAGCCCTGCGGCGTGCTGCCCAGCGGCGTGACGGACAGGCTGTAGTCGGCCGGCGCCAGTTCGCCGGAGGCGCCGAACGCCAACGGTTCGTCGAACACCACGCGCGTGTGCGTGCCGCTGGCCGCGGCCAGGTTCCAGCCGTCGCCGGAGCGGCTCCAGCTTTCCGATGCGGGGTCGAAGGTCACGGTACCCCTGCGTTGTACGATTGCGCTCATTGCTCTCCTCCCCTTAGTTGCCGCCGTTGCCGCGTACCTGGGCCAGCAGCTCCGCCAGCCCCGCCGTGTCTTGCGCCTCCAGCATCTGTGCCACGCGCTGCTGCTGCGCCGGCGTGACGTGCCTGGCGCCACCGTCGCGGATCGCCAGCAGCAGGCGGCGCGCCGCCTGGTGCGAACGCGGCGCGCCCTGCGCTTCATTGGGCAGCTTCGCCACCCGCGCCAGCTGCGGCAGCAAGGATTCGGCGCTGCGCACATCCTGTTCGCGCACGGCGGCGTACAACTGCTCGCGCAGCGGCAGTTCGCTGTCGAGCAGGGTGCGCTCGAAGGCCATCACGTCGACCCGCGCCAGCAGCTTGGCGGCACGCCCCAGCACATCGTCGGCGGCGCGGTTGCGCACGTTCAGCGCCTCCAGGATGGCATCCGGCCGCAACTGGCCCATCAGCTTGGTCTCCGGGTCGATGTAGTGCATGCTGGTGCCGATGCCCACGCCGTCCACGCCCGCATAGGCGGCCAGCTTCATGTCCGGCGCCTCCATGCCGGCGGAGATGTAAGTCTCCAGCCCCGCCGAATGGGCCAGGTGCACCAGCTCCACCAACTGGGCGAAGCTGATCTGCTGCGTGATCGGGATGCTGGGCACCTGGTTGGAGGCGCCATCCCAGGTCACCTTGTCGAAGCCGCCCTGGCTCGCCAGTTCGATGCCCTTGCGCGCGATGTCCATGCGGTCAGTCAGCCCGTCCAGCGGCGTGTTCAGGTTGAACGCGGCCGACAGGTACTGGCGCTCCGGGTCGCGGATCACGTTGCCGGCCAGCGCCTGCATGAAGGACACCGCCTGCGTGCCGGTCATGCGCTCGATGGCGATCTTGCAGTCGGCCACACCGTTCATGTACATCGCCGTGCAGGCCGAGGCATGCATGTGCACCGTCTTCAGCATGTTCATCTGGAAGTCGGCGTCGGACAGCGGCTCGGGCCCGGTGTGGTTTTCGAACAGCGGCCGGCCGACGTAGGCGGTGGTGGGCGTCTCTTCGCCCACGTGCAGGCGCACCCAGGCCGCGTGGATGGCGGCCGGCAGGCGGTAGGCTTCCACCTGTTCCTTGTCGGTCACCTTGTCGCGGTCGATGTGCTCGACGTGCACGATGGTGCCGTCCAGCAGCGCCGACTGGGTCACGGTGACCGCGATGTGGCCGGGGCCCGGATCCGCCAGCGACAGGTAGGTCTGGTGGCGGCGGAAGCCGCTCACGCCCAGCGACTGGTAGGCCGTCGCCAGGCGCGCGCCGCCCGCCAGCAGGCTGTAGGCGCTGTCGAAGGAACTGAGCTCGCCGCGGCTGGGCGACTGCAGGTCTTCGCGCAAGGTGGCGGCCAAGTTGCTGACAGCGGCCAGGAAGGACAATGCCTGCGCGTCGCGCGCCACCGCATCGGCCAGCGCGGGCGCCATCCCGCTGCCGCCCGTGTCCAGGATATGCACGTGCTGCGCCTCGGCCGAGAAGCGGAAGCGGCCAGGCTGGGCGCGCGTCTCGGACGGGAAGAAGCGCAGTTCCAGGTCCAGCAGTTCGTCGAAGGCTTGCAACGCCTGCATGCCGGTCTGCGCCTCGGCCAGGGCGGCAGCCACTTCGCCCAGTTGCGGCGCCAGCTGGCGCACCGAGGGGTACTGCTCGCTGACCGCTTCCAGCGCCTGGCAGATATCGGCATACAGCTGGTCCACGGTTTCGAACTTCATCAACGGCGTCGGCTCGCGCTTCTTGAAGCCCGTGCGCGTGTTCTCCGTCTCGCCGATGCGCTGCACCAGCGACAGCTGGCGGTTCAGGGCCAGGCGGCGGAACTCGCCCAGCGTCATGCTCTGGCAGATGGTCGTCATGGCGGCCTCCCGCTCAGTTGAAGCGCGCGTGGCGTGCGATGCCGCGCGCGTGGCGCGCCGCCGCCAGCGCTTCGTCGCGGCTGGCGTACAGCTGCGATGAGGTGGCCACCTGCTCACCGCCATGGTGCAGGTTCCAGCGGTAGCCGCTGCCGTCCTGCGCCACGCGGAACTGCGGCTGGCCGTCGGCTTTCATGTTGGCGTAGCGCTTCACGCTGTCCTTGATGAAGTTGTGGGCATCGCGCGAGGTCTGCGGCAGCTGCACCGGCGAGGGCTGCCCGTCCGGCAAGTCCTGCACCAGCTGGTGCCAGGCGGCGGTCTTCTCCTGCAGCAGCTCGTCGGGCGCCAGGTTGGCCGGATGCGACGGGTCGTCGCTGGGCGGTACCGCCGGCACCGCGGTGGCAGGCAGCGCGGCCGGCGTGTCGGAGCGCGCGGCGGCCTGCCGCTGCAGCAGCGCGGCAAAGCTGGCGGCATGCGCGTCGCGCTGCGTCAGCGGCCCTTCCGTGATGCCGAAGATGTCGCGTACCGTGGCCAGGATCGAGGTGTGCTGGTACTGCCCGGATTCGATTTGGCCCCTGGCCAGCCAGGGCGAAGCCAGGATGGTCGGCACGCGCAGGCCCAGGCGGTCGAAGGCGAAGCTGGGCGCATAGCTCTCGTCCCCCGCAGGCGGCGAGGTGCGCCCGTCCGGGTTGACGGCGGCCGGCGGGATCACGTGGTCGTAGAAGCCGCCATGCTCGTCGAAGGTGACGACGAACAGGGTCTTGGCCCACAAATCGGGATTGCCGCGCAGCGCCGCGTAGACCTCGGCCACCAGCCGGTCGCCGGGGCGCAGGTCGCTGGGCGGATGCATGGAGTTGACCGCACCCTTGGTCAGGCCCGAATCGCCGAAGGACGGTTCGATGAACACGTAGTTCGGCAGCGTGCCCTGCGCGGCATGGGTGGAGAAGAAGGTCTGGTAGTCGAAATAGGCGCCCAGTGCGCCGGCCTGGCTGTCGGCTGCCCACGCCTGCGCCTCGTCCGCCGTGGTATAGGCGCGCGCCGTCAAGCGCGAGAACTTGGCCACGTCGTTATCGTCCGAATAATAGACGGCCCAGGTCTTGCCCGCATCCTCCAGCTGGTTGTAGATGGTGCGGCAGTCGAACACGTTTTGCCACACGTTGTGGGCGTAGCCCTGCGAAGTGGCGGCGTGCACATACAGGCGGTTCGGCTGCGTGGGGCCGGGCACTTCGCTGTACCAGTTATCGCACAACACGAATTCCTGCGCCAGTGCTGTCAGCGCGGGCAGCTGGCCCGGGCGGAAGGCTTGCATCGGGATGCCCAGCGTTTGCTGGTCCGGGTTGCCCACCCGGTCGCTTTGCAGCGCCTCCTGGTAGGACATGACGAAACCATTGTTCTTGCCGGGACTGGCGGCGGAAGGCCCGGCCTTGCTGCCGCTTTGCTGGATGTTGGATGCATTCAGCGAGTGGCCCGGCCCCTGCCCCTGCGTGATCTGCCATGGCGCCGCATCGCCGACCATGAAGCGCGGGTTGCTGTCCGATACCGGCTGGAAGGGATTGAGCAGGTTGTACTCTTCGCCTTTCAATCCGTTCGCGCCGGGGTAGTAGCCGAACAGGTGGTCGAAGGACCGGTTTTCCAGCATGAGAACGACAACGTGTTCGATGCGGCTGCTGACTTGCATGACAGTCTCCTTCCTTTTTTTGAGGTGGGAAATTCTCAGGATAGTCAGCGGTTCGGACAATAGGGTCACACATTGTCACAAGCGCACACGCCGCTTGATGAAGCGCAAAGGCCGCCATCCGCGCGCGGCGGCTTGGAGGCATTGTACAGGACAGGGTGCTGCTTTACTGGCGCGGTGCGTACAGGTCGATGGTTTCCTGTACCGCGTTGTTGCAGACCGCGCAGAAGGCTTCGCTGCGGTCGAACATCAGGCATTGCTGCTGCGAGCGGTAGTAGCCGGTGGCTTCGTAATTGGCACCTTCGAAGGCCCCCACTGCATTGCGGTTGGGCGCCTTGGAGAACAGCGCATTGGTCCACGCCAGGTCTTCCCTGAACAACTTGCTCATCTCCGATTCCGGACGGTTGTCCTTGCGCAGTTGCGCGCGCACTTTCTGGTATTCGCGCGAATGGGCTTCGTACTCCGCCTTCGGCCACGGCGTCGGCAGGGGCGTCCCCGGGGTCACGAACTTCTTCCATTTCACGTTGGCGGGGTCGAGCAGCGCCGTCACGTTGGGCTCCCACGGTTCCATGCGCGCGCCGCCGGTCGCGTAGGCTACCGGCGAGGTGTAGTACTCGTCCGCCAGGCCCGCGAAGTGGTGGCCGAATTCGTGCACGAACAGGTAGTTGGCCCAGTCGTTGTCGGCCGCCGCGGTGCTGAACTGGCCGTAGATGCCGCCGCCGCCGTACGTATCGTTGTTCACCAGGATCTCGATGAATTCATACGGCGCATGCTGCGCGATCTCGCGCAAGGCGCGGTTGTCGATGGTCAGCACATAACGTTCGCTGCCGAAGATGTCGTAGCGCGTGCCCAGCTTCGACGGATGGTGGGTGTTGGTCGATGGGCGCGACACGCCCGACTCCTGGGTCGGCACCGCCATCGCCCACACATTGAAGTCCTTGGCGCGTTCCTTGAACGGCGACACCGTGAACAGGTAGTCGGAAAGCTTGCGCGCCTTCGCTTCGAACTTCGCCATCTCGGCCTTGGTGTAGCCATCGCCCAGGATCAGCAAGTCTACCTTCTTCTCGCTGGGACCATTGACGCGGATCGGGATCGGCTTGGCCAGCGCAGGCTCCTGCTTGCGCACCACGTCCATCGCATCGGTATCGACTTCCACGCTCCAGACCACGGAGAATTCGTTGCGTTCGTCGCGCTTGAGGATGCGCACCTTCACTGGATGGTCCGGCTTGGGGAAGCGCACCGACTCGTGGAAGCCGCGCGTCAGCTTGCCCGCTTCATCAGTGCTGCGCCACTCGCCGAAGATGGTGGAGAAGGTGCGGGTGTACAGCAGCTTGCCGGTCTTCGCATCAGCCACTTCCACCTTGTTCGTGCCGCGGTTGGTGGTGTCGATGGTCTTGGCCATGTCGCCCGGCCATGGCAGCGGCTCAATCGCAAGCTGCTCGATCGCATAGCTTTCGTTTAGCGCGTTACCGGTGTGCATATAGTCAAGGCGCACGGTCGCTGGCTGCGCCGCCAGCGCCAGGCCGGCAGCAGTGCTGAGCGCCGCCCCCGCCAGCAGGCGATTCAAATAGTGCATGGAGTCTCCAGTGTGGTTTTAGTGGCGGCTATTGTAACTTTGCTTTGCGGAATACAGTAGACCAGCCAACTGGGCAGGCATAAGATGGCCCCATGCCCATCGAACCTGAACAGCTACGTACCTGGCTGGCAGCCGCTGGCCGGCAGGATGCAACAGCCTTCCGCGCGCTGTACGACGCTGCCGCGCCGAAACTGTTTGGCTTTGCCTTGCGTATATTACGTAAGCGGGAGCTGGCCGAGGAGGCCCTGCAGGAAGGCTTCGTGTCGATCTGGCACGCGGCGCCGCAATACCAGCCTGGCCTGGCCGCTCCCTTGACGTGGATGGCGGCCATCGTCCGCAACAAGGCGCTCGATATCCTGCGCCGCATGGACGATGGCGTGGAACTGGATGTCACAATGGATGCGTTACTTCGGGACGATGCCAGCACGCCCGCCGAGGCAAGCGAAATGAGCAGCGATGCGCGCGCGCTGGCCGCCTGCATGGCGCGGCTGGAGGGCTTGCACCGCATGGCGATCGGCCTTGCCTTCTTCCACGACCTGTCGCATGGCGAGGTAGCGCAGCGCATGTCGCTGCCGGTCGGCACGGTGAAGACCTGGATCCGGCGCGGCATGGAGAAGCTGAAGCAGTGCCTGTCGCATGGAGGTGCGCCATGAACTTCCGCGGCAACGATGCCCTGCGCGACAAGCTCGCGGCCGAGTATGTGCTCGGCACCTTGCGCGGTGGCGCGCGGCGGCGCTTCGAGGGCTGGATGTACAGCGATGCGGCTTTGCGCATGCTGGTGAAGGAGTGGGAGCAGCGTTTGCTGCCCATGCATGAATTCGTGCGCTCCCAGGCGCCTTCGCCCGAGGTCTGGCGCAATGTGGAAATGCGCCTGCACCTCAAGCCGGAGCGCAGCCGCTGGCATTTCTGGCGCGGCTTCGGGCTTGGCCTGGCTTCGGCCGCGGTGGTGGCAGCACTGGCGGTCACCATTGGCGTGCAGCAGTTGCAGGGGCCTTCGTTCGACCTGGTGGCGACGCTGACCGACGAGAAGTCCGCACCGGCGCTGCTGGTGAAGGCCGATACGGCAAGACGCCTGCTGCAGGTCCACATGGTGGGCGGGGCGCCGGTGCCGGCCGGCCGCTCCCTGCAGCTGTGGGCGATTCCACAATCGGGGGAACCGCGTTCGCTCGGCGTGCTGGGCGCCGATGGGCGCGGCAGCTTTGCATTGCCCGAAGGCGGCGCCAGTGGCGATGTGGTGCTGCTGGCGATTTCGCTTGAGCCGCACGGCGGCTCGCCCAACCCGCACGGACCAACCGGCCCGGTGCTGTACAAGGGGCCGTGGGTGCGGGCGATGTAGTCAGGCCGCCGCGCGCTCGAACAGCCAGGCGAACGCCAGCAAGGCGATGCAGGCCGATCCTCCCTTGACCATGGCCTGCTGGTAGATCCCGGTGCGGCGCACGGCGTAAGCCATGGGTACGAAGGCGGCAACAATGGCGAGCTGCCCCAGTTCGACGCCGATATTGAATGCCGCCAGTGCCGTGACTGTGGCGCCCTTTGGCAGGCCCAGGTCGGCCAACACCCCGGCAAAGCCGAATCCATGCAGCAGCCCGAAAAGGAAGGCGGCCAGCCAGCGCTTGCCTTTCACCAGTGGCCAGAGGTTGTTCAGGGCCGCGACCGCGACGGAGGCGGCGATAGCCGATTCCACCAGGCGGCTGGGCAGGCTGGCCAGCTGCAAGGCCGCCAGGGACAGCGTGATGGAGTGCGCCAGCGTGAAGGCTGTCACCACGCGCAGCACGTCGGCCATCGCGGGGCGCCAGCCGGTTGCCAGGACCGCCGGCAGCAGGAGCGAGAGCAGGAACAGGATGTGGTCGTAGCCGGTCCAGATATGCCAGGTGCCGAGGCGCAGGTAGTCCGCCGCCTGGCGCCAGCCACCTGCGCCATCGTCGTTGCCGCGATGCCGGCCGCCATCGCTGGCGCCGAGCGTGAGCCGCGTGTGCTCGCCGCCCAGCACGGCGGAAGTCGTCCGGCCGTCCACCGTGATGCTGGCCAGGCCGCGATGCTGGGCATCGATGTCGGCGAACAGCCGGTAGTCGATGCCGAGGGCGGCGCCGGGCTGGCACTCGCCGTGCAGCAGCAGGACCGCATAGGCGCCGTCGGTGTGGCGGTCCACCTGGTGGCCCGTGGCACGCAATCGGCATCCTGGCGCAAGCTGCAGCCGGCTGAGCGCATACGCCGCGATGTCGGCGTGGCGGCTGCGGACTTCGTCCCAGGTCAACTGGCGGTCGCCATCGGTGTCCAGGCCGAGTGCGAAGTCCAGGTCGCGCAGGGCGATGTCCCAGCGGCCCTCGATGCGTGAGCCTCCAGCGGCCAGCGGCGCCGGCCCGGCAACGCGCAATGTCAGGTAGCTGTCGCTGGGCTTATGCGCCTGGGCCGCGCCGGCAACCAGCATGAGCGCCGCCAGCAGGAGCGTGGCAATCTTCATGATGGACCTCCTTCCAGTTTGCGCGCCAGGGCGGCGATGGATTCGTCCTCCATGCCCTGCTGGCGGCGCCAGGCGAGCGCCGGGCGGGCAGCTGCGGGCGAGTGTGCCGCCAGCGCCGCTTCCAGCAGGATGCGCAGGTCGGCCGGCTCCTTCTGCACCTGCCAGTTGGCCAGCGCCAGCCGCAGCGCCGCATCGGCGTTGTGGCGAAGGTGCAGTTCGAAGCGCGCCTGTTCGCGCTGGTGGATGGCGTCGCCCCGGCGGGTGGCGGCATCGAAGCGGGCCTGCAGTTCTGCGATGGCAGCGGCCTTCGGCGCGGCAAGGGTGTGCCGCAGCAGCAGGCTGTCCACGCGCAAATGGCCGCGCAGGAGCCGTTGCACTTCGGCGTTGCGGTGCTGCTCCAGCAGCAGGTCGGCGTAGGCGCCGAGCAGGTAGCTGTCACCCGGCGCCAGGGCCAGCGCCTGGCGGAAGCGGGACTCGGCGGCAGTGGCTGCGCCGCGCCGCGACGCCATTTCGCCAAGCAGGGTCAAGGCCCAGACGCGCAGGCCTTCACCTTCGCCCACCACCGCGCTTCCGCCATCGCCAGCGCGCTCGACGGCCAGCGCCAGCAAGCGCTCGCTGGCCGCCAGCTGCCCGCCCGCGGCGCGGGCGTTGGCCAGGCAGGTCATGCTGGCCAAGGGGCTGGCGAGCGACGACAAACGCCCGCAACTGCGGACGGCGGCCTGGTACTCGCCACGTACCACCTGGACTGTCGCCAGCGTCAGCCAAGCCTGGACATTGCGTGGATCGGCGCGCGACGCCGCTTCCAGGTCGCGCAGCGCCTCGCTGAACCGATGGCCAGATTGCAGCAGCGTTGCGCGCAGGAGCAACACGGGCACCGGCGGCGCGGCGTCATGCCACCACGGCGCCAGCACCGCCTGCGCGTAGCCGAAGTAGCGCGGATCGCTGGCGGAGCGGCCCAACTCGACATAGCGCTGCGCCAGACCGGCGGCACGCACCGGGTCGCGTGGCGCTGCCGCCCATTGCGCGCGCTGGCGCAGCAGGACCGCGTCGGCGGTCACGGAGCGGGACGGCAGCGTCTCCAGCACTTCCTTTCCGGAGACGGGCACGAAAGGCGACGCCACGGCCGGCAGCGGCACCGCCACGCCGACCATGGCCGCCGCTGCGAGCGCCCGCAAGGTCCGTGCGGCATGCGGCATCATGGCCTCACTCCACTGGCAGCGGTTCGCCATCGTCGGGCTGGGCCGGCACCGCAGCCTCCACGTCGGCCGGTTCGGCCGATTCCGGCATGCTGCGCACCAGCGTCACCAGGGCCGCCGTGAAAGCATCGCCAGGCATCGGCGGCGCCGGAGGCGTTTGCGGCAACGGACCAGGCGCGCTTGCGCTGCCGCCACCGCCGCAGCCGGCCAGCAGCGCCGCCGCCATCGCGGCCATGATGGCATTGCGTAACTGTTTCATGGCGCTGTCCTCCTATTGCTGCGGCGCGCCCGGAATCGGCGTCTTCAGGTAGGGGAAGGCAGCGTTGAAATAGCTGTCGTCGAGGTAGGCGCCATCGGTGAAGCGGATCGCCCCGGCCGGCGCATCGGAAGGCGCGCAGCCGATGTTCAGGGTGCACAGCTTGCCCATCACGACCCGCAGCGCGATATCCACCACATCATCGCCCGGCCGCCGCCCATTCGGGAAACCGGCATTGTCGCCATCGATCACGCCCAGCCGCTTCTGCGCCCCCTTGGCCATCGGCGCGATCGCCGTATTCAGGCGCAGCATCTCGGCCGGCTTGACGTGCGCCGGCTGGTTCAGGCCCGGCACGCCGGTCAGGAACACGGCCACAAGGTCGTTGCGCGGGAAATTGGCCGGCGCTTTGGCGCCGGCGCTGCCGAACAGCACTTCCACCAGCGCCGGCAAGGTCGGGTTGGTGACGTAGTCCGCGAACTGCCCGTCCTGCACCGGCTTGCTGTGGTTGAAGCGGTCCTTGTCCTTCAGGCCGATCACCACCTCGTTCACCAGCGGCATGCCGAGGCGCGACACCTGTGTCCACGCGCCGCCCTCCTTCGACCCGCCATTGGGATTGATCAGGCGTCCCTGGCGCAGGCTGGCCGTGGTCCAGCCGCCGATGACCGGATCGCCTCCGGCAGCCAGGCAGGAGGCCGCCACCTCTATCTCGATGGACGTCACGTTCTTGTCGTCCAGGTCGTCGCGCGCATTCTTTTCCGCATTGGCCAGGAATTCCACCGCCGGCGCCTTGATGTTGATCAGGTCAAAGGTCTCGCCCAGGTTGACGGCGAAGGGGTCCTTGCGCTGGCCGACGAACAGGCGCGCCGGCACCGCGCAGCCGGGAATCTCCACCGTGTACACATGCTTGCCCGCATAGCCCGCGTAGTCCGGGATCGATTTGTTGCCGATATTGTCGACCGGCTTGTCGAACACCGTGGCGCCGCTGCCCGCCATGCGCACCGCCTGCCGCACGCCGCGCCGCTCGCCGCGCACCACGTCCACCGTATAGGTTTCGCGCACGTTCAGCCCGGGCGGGTTGACATCGTTGATCGGTCCGCCGTTGATCACCAGCGGAATTGGCACCTTTTTGCCGCCCACCGTGAAGGCGGCATTCTTGAAGGTATTGGTGAAGCGGAACTGGAAGGTCAGGTCTTCCCGCGCGTCGCCATTGTTATCGATATGGATCTCGTACAGCGCATCCGGATCCATCATGAAGTAGTTCGGCCCGCCATAGGCATCCTGCAGAGGCACGTAATTGGCGATCAGGGTCACGAACTGCTCGCGCCCCGGCTCGTAGCTGCGGAACATGTAGAAGTCGGTGCCATCGACCTTGGGCACGCGCGTAATGAACGGCGCTTCGCGGTGGCTGGAAGCCTGCACTGCAGGCGAATACACTGCCGGCGCCAGGGCCGACAGCAGGGCGAGCAGGACAGTTGCTTGCTTGAAGGGTGCCATGGTTTCCTCCCGTGTGGTTGGTTGCCATGGCATATACGCAGCGGCCGCGCCGCCGGATTCAAATCATTTGTATTTGTACAGCGGCCGGGTGATTTCGATCGGCCGGATATCGAGGCGGATGTTCAGCACTGAATAAGCCTCCGCCACGCTGGACACATAGCCCACGCTTTCCGGCGTCTTGGTGAAGCGGAATTCGAAGCCGATCTCGGTGCCGCTGTCGCGCGGGTTGCCGCTGGCTATGCCGATGGCCTCGTCCTGGTTGCTGTCGATCAGGCGCTCCATCAGGTCGACCACGGCGCTGTTGCCCAGCACGTCATTGGTGAACACGGCGCCCCGGCCCAGGGTGCGCGTGGGGTCGATACGGCCGCCCGCCTTGTCAATGGACGGCAGGAACATATGGGTGCCGATATTGAACTTGTCGCCACGGTCGAGGTAGCTGATCACGGCATTGCGCACGCCGAAATGCGGCGCATCCCTGTCCCACTCGGCGCGCGACAGGTCGATCAGCAAGGCGCCCTTGTAGCCGATGATTTCCACTTCGCGCTGGGCGTTGACCACCATGGCGCTGTCTTCGTCGATGCCAAGGCCGATCTGGTAGCCCTTGGCCAGCATGGCCGGGATCATGCGCGCGAAGCGGCCGCGCACCAGCAGGTGCTGGTCGACGAATACGTCGTCGCCGATGAAGCCCAGGCCCGGGCCCAGTTCACGGCCATCGGCGATCCCCGTCTGCAGCATGGACAGGATGGCTTTCGGGTTGGCGAACATGGTGCTGCTCATGATGGCCGCGCCGGCCGAGGAACCGGCCACCACGCCGCCACGGCGGTACACGTCCCACACGGCTTCCAGCACGGCGGTCTGGGTACCGTCCTCGCGCAGCAGGGCCTTGGTGATGCGGCCCTGGTCGCCGCCGGCGAAATAGACGCCGTCCGATTCGCGGATTTTTTTCGCCAGGGCGGCATCGTCCGCATTCTTCTTGTAGTCGCTGCCCGCCAGGCGCACGGCCACCGGCACCAGGAAGGCGTCGGCGCCCCACTTGCGCAGGTAGCCGATGATGGTCTGGGCCGAGCGTTCCGGATTGCCGGCCGCCGACGGGAAGACCGCAATGCGCGAACCCTTGCCGCCGGCCAGTTTCACCACGCGCTGCCACACGTCGGCATTGTCGCCGCGCAGGCCGCCGCCGATGATGACCAGCGAGCCCTGGTGCGCCGCCACCGGCGATGGCGCAATGGCCGCCGACCCGCCACTCACCGTTGCCACCGCGCCGGCCACGATGCGCACCGGTTCCGGCGCCGGGGCGGGCGCTGGCGGCGCCAGCGGATTCCTGGCTGGCGCTTCGGGCGGCGGGGTGGTGCTGGTGCGGGCCGGGACGTGGCTCTTGGGCGGTGCCTCGCGCGAATGCACGGGCAGGCCGCAGGCGGCTAAGATGGCCAGGCCGAGACGGGCCAGGCCGGCGGGGGAATACAGCTTCACGATGGCCTCCTGTTCGGATTGCTTATTGGCATCGCTGATAGACATCCGGGTAATACCTCTCCATCAGTGTAGCCGGACGCAACGGTGGAGTAAAACCGAATCGTGCGTACAGTCCGTGCGCATCCCCGGTTGCCAGGGTAAAGCGGCGCAAGCCCTGCAAATCCGGGTGAGCGAGTACTGACTCCACCAATTGCTTGCTGTACCCGTTGCCGCGGTGACCCGGCAGGACGAATACGTCCACCATATTAGCGAAAGTAGCACGGTCCGTGATGACGCGGGCAAAGGCCACCTGATTTCCGTCAAGGTAGCCGCCGAAGCAGAGCGAGTTGGCAATGGCTTTTTCGACCAGTGCGCGCGGGATGCCG
Source organism: uncultured Duganella sp. (assembly GCA_966112955.1). GTDB lineage: Bacteria > Pseudomonadota > Gammaproteobacteria > Burkholderiales > Burkholderiaceae_D > Rugamonas. The sequence goes on from CBHWEO010000033.1 coordinate 20,737, forward strand.
CGCGCCCAGCTCGATTCTTCGGACAGGAAGCGGTGCACCAGGCCCACGTCGATGCGGGCCGGGTCGGTGCTGACCTCGAAAGCGGCCATCAGTGCGACTTCAGGTAGCGTTCGGGCAGCGGGTTCTTCTCCCCTTCCGGCTGCCACAGCAACTGCGAAATCCACCAGCGCTGGCCGTCGTTCACCAGCTGCAGGGAATTGATGCCGCGGATGAAAGGCTTCTCGCCCGGCGCGTGGCGCGCTTCATAGGTAGTGAACACGTGGGCGATCTGGCCGAACTTCTCGCTGGTGCGGGCCAGCTCGGATTCGTAAAAACCCTCCTTGGCAAACACCGGCGTGGTGCGGGTGATGTAGTCCTCGATGGTCAGCACGCGGGTGTTGAGGGCGCCATCCTTGCCCTGGCTGTGCACCACCATGCGGCCATCGTTGCGGAACAGGGAACGCAGGCGGTCCCAGTCGCGCGGCTTGCCGGCCGGGCCGGAAATCGTGTCGTACAGGGCGGCGACGATGCCGTCCACCGTGGCCACGTCGGCCGCACGCGCGCCCTGCGCCGATGCACTGCCGGCGGCCAGCGCCAGCAGTAGCAAACTTGCTAACTTCTTCATTGATGCTCCTACTAATTTATAATCGTTTGAATCTCACTGGAAAACACCACTATGACAGATCAATTCTCCAAGAAGGCGGAAGCCTGGTCCGCCCGCTTCTCCGAACCGGTCTCCGACCTCGTGAAACGGTACACCGCCTCCGTGTTTTTTGACAAGCGCATGGCCAAGGCCGACATCCAGGGTTCCCTGGCCCACGCCGACATGCTGGCCGCGCAAGGCATCATTCCGGCCGCCGACCTGACGGCCATCCAGAAGGGCATGGCCCAGATCAGCAGCGAAATCGACGCCGGCCAGTTCGAATGGCTGCTGGACCTGGAAGACGTACACCTGAATATCGAAAAGCGCCTGACCGAGCTGGTTGGCGATGCCGGCAAGCGCCTGCACACCGGCCGCTCCCGCAACGACCAGGTGGCCACCGACATCCGCCTGTACGTGCGCTCCGCCATCGACGACATCACCGGCCTGCTGCAGCAGTTGCGCGGCGCCCTGGTCGACCTGGCCGAAAAGAATGCCGACGTGATCCTGCCGGGCTTCACCCACATGCAGGTGGCGCAGCCGATCACCTTCGGCCACCACATGCTGGCCTACGTTGAAATGTTCGGCCGCGACGTCGAGCGCATGCAGGATTGCCGCAAGCGCGTGAACCGCCTGCCGCTGGGCGCCGCCGCGCTGGCCGGCACCACCTTCCCGATCGACCGCCTGCGCGTGGCTAAGACGCTGGGCTTCGACGACGTCTGCCACAACTCGCTGGACGCCGTGTCGGACCGCGACTTCGCGATCGAATTCACTGCCGCCGCGTCGCTGGTCATGACCCACGTGTCGCGCATGTCGGAAGAACTGATCATCTGGATGAGCCCTCGCGTGGGTTTCATCGACATCGCCGACCGTTTCTGCACCGGTTCCTCGATCATGCCGCAGAAGAAGAACCCGGACGTGCCGGAACTGGCGCGCGGCAAGACCGGCCGCGTCTATGGCCACCTGATGGGCCTGCTGACCCTGATGAAGGGCCAGCCGCTGGCTTACAACAAGGACAACCAGGAAGACAAGGAACCGCTGTTCGATACCGTGGATACCGTGGTCGACACGCTGCGCATCTTCGCCGACATGGCGGGCGGCATCACCGTCAAGCCGGAAGCCATGCGTTCGGCGGCGCTGCAGGGCTATGCCACTGCGACCGACCTGGCCGATTACCTGGTCAAGAAGGGCTTGCCGTTCCGCGATGCGCACGAAGCGGTGGCGCATGCGGTACGCGCTTGCGACGATTTGAAGATCGACCTGGCCGAGATGTCGCTGGAACAGTTACGCGCCTTCTCGCCGCTCGTCGGCGAGGATGTGTTTGCGGTGCTGACGCTGGAAGGGTCCGTGGCGGCGCGCGACCACGTGGGCGGTACGGCGCCGACCCTGGTGCGGGCGGCGTGGGCGCGCGTGGGGGGGCAGGTGGGCTTAAACCTTTGAGCCCCGCAAAACGGGGGTACGGCCGGTGGGCCGGACCCCGGTTTTCCGGTTTCGCGGTTTTAAGCTAATATCCTTGCAATAACTATTCCTATAATGGAGCAAAGTAATGCAAGGATTCCTCCGCCTCTCGGGCTGGCTGGACCGCATCGGCTACCGCTGCGGCCAGTTGGCCAACCTGATGATACTGGCTTCCTGTTTCATCAGCGCCAGCAATGCCATGATCCGTTATGGCTTCGACTGGAGTTCCAACGCCCTGCTGGAAATGCAGTGGTACCTGTTCGGCGCCGCCGTCATGCTGGGCGCCAGCTACACCTTCCAGCGCAACGAGCACGTGCGGGTCGACCTGGTCTACGGCCACGTCTCCGAACGCAAGCAGCTGTGGATCGACGTCTTCGGCATCATCTTCTTCCTGTTTCCGGCCTGCATCCTGTTTGCCTGGCTGTCGTGGGAATCCCTGTTCCTGCCCTCCTGGGCCATCATGGAACAATCGAGCAATGCCGGCGGCCTGCCACGCTGGCCGATCAAGTTCATCGTGCCGGTCGGCTTTGCCCTGCTGACGCTGCAAGGCCTGTCTGAACTGATCAAGCGTATCGCCCACCTGGCCGGCCAGGCAAGCCTGGACAGCAAGTACGAAAGGCCAGTGCAATGATCCCATTGGAAATGATGCCGCCGCTGATGTTCGGCGGCCTGGTTGTGTTCATGCTGGTCGGCTTCCCGGTGGCGTTCTCGCTGCTGGCGGTCGGCCTGTTCTTCGGCTTCATCGCGATCTGGGAAGGCTTCTTCGGCGTACCCTTCCTGCAGGCGGTGCCGCAGCGGATTTTCGGTAGCGTGCTGGCCAACGACCTGCTGCTGGCGATCCCCTTCTTCACCTTCATGGGCGCCGTGCTGGAAAAGTGCCGGCTGGCCGAGGACATGCTGGACTCCATGGGCCGCCTGTTCGGCGGCGTGCGCGGGGGCCTGGGCTACTCGGTGATCATCGTCGGCTTCATACTCGGCGCCATCACCGGCACCGTGGCGGCGCAGGTGATCGCCATGGCCATGATTTCGCTGCCGGTGATGATGCGCTACGGCTACCACATGCGCTACGCCACCGGCGTGCTGGCCGCCTCCGGCACCATCACCCAGCTGGTGCCGCCGTCCCTGGTGCTGGTGGTGCTGGCAGACCAGCTCAAGACCCAGACTGCCGCCGCCGACGTGGGCAGCATGTACCTGGGCGCCTGGGGCCCGTCGCTGGTGCAGATCGGCCTGTTCGCGCTGTACACCTTCATCCTGTCGCGCCTGAAGCCGGACTGGCTGCCGGCCGCACCGCAGAATGAACTCGGCCCGCGCGGCTGGGCGCTGTGGAAGCAATGCCTGCAGGGCATCGTGCCGGCCGCCGTGCTGATCTTCATGGTGCTGGGCACCATGATGCTGGGCGTCGCCACGCCGACCGAATCCGGCGCCATGGGCGCGCTGGGCGCGGTGATCCTGGCTGCAATCCGCCATCCGGAGTTCAACCGCCGCGACAAGATCTTCTTCCGCGTCGGCATGGCGGCCCTGCTGGCGGCGGCGCTGATCGGCGCTTTCGTCGAGGGTGCCAAGCCGGTGGTGCAGGCTGCGCTGGCCGTGCTGTATGTGTGCGTGGCATGGATCGTGTTCCGCGCCAGCCAGATCAAGCCATTGCGCGACCTGATCAAGCTGAGCTACCAGTCCACCATGCGCCTGACCGCGATGGTGGTGTTCATCCTGATCGGCTCCACCTGCTTCTCGGTGGTGTTCCAGGGCGTGGATGGCGGGTTGTGGGTCGAGCACCTGTTCAACGGCATTCCAGGCGGCTGGATCGGCTTCCTGCTGGTGGTGAACCTGTTCGTGTTCTTCCTTGCTTTCTTCCTCGATTTCTTCGAGATCGCCTTCATCGTGGTGCCGATGCTGGCGCCGGTGGCGCAGAAAATCCTGGCGCCGCAGCTGGAACCAATGATGGGCAGCCCGGAAGCTGCGGCCTCGGCGGCGCTGGTGTGGTTCGGCGTGATGCTGTGCGTGAACATGCAAACCTCCTTCATGCACCCGCCATTCGGCTTCGCGCTGTTCTACCTGCGCGGCGTGGCGCCGAAGGAAGTGAAGTCTTCCGACATCTACTGGGGCGCCTTGCCGTGGGTCGGCCTGCAGATGCTGATGGTGCTGCTGGTGGCGGCCCTGCCGCAGACGGTGACCGCCTTCCTCGACCGGAGCGTCGGCGGCAAGGTGGAATCGGGCGACCTGCGGATCGAGCAGCCGGCCGTGCCGGATTCGCTGCCGGCGCAAAAGCAGGATGACGAACAGCAGCCGGAACTGAACTTCTCCCAGCCCGAAGAGGAGAAGAAGAAGTGACGGCCGGTGCCGGCGCCAGCGCGGGCTATTCCGGCACGCCGCTGGCGAAAAAGCTGGGGATCGGCGCCGGCTGCCGCGTGCTGGCGCGCCATGCGCCGGCTGACTACCAGGCGTTGCTGGCGCCCTTGCCCGAAGGCGTGCAGTTTGCCGCGCGCCTTTCCGGCACGGTCGACGTCATGCACGTGTTCTGCGACCAGCGCGCCGTGCTGGCCAGGGAATTGGCGGCAGCCCGCGAAGGCCTGCGGAAGGATGCCGCGCTCTGGGTATCGTGGCCGAAGAAGGCATCCAAGGTCCCCACCGACATCACGGAAGACACCATCCGCGAACTGGCCCTGCCAATGGGGCTGGTGGACGTGAAGGTGTGCGCCGTCAGCGAAGTCTGGTCAGGCTTGAAGCTGGTGCTGCGCAAGGAATTGCGCTAGTCGAGCGGGCCGCAGGCGGCCTTGGTGTAGTCGGCTTCCAGCCGGTCGATGGCCTTCTGGGTTTCCGCCATGGCGTCCAGGTTGGAATTGCGGCGGTTGTCGTTGCGCTGGCCATACAGTTCCTCGCGGCTCTTGCGCAGCTTATCGCAGTCGGTCTTCGCGACGTTCTGTTTGGGGGCCGCCTCCTTGGCCTCCGCTTCCTCTTCCTTCGCCTTGCGCTCACGGTCTTCACGGTTGCGCGCGGCCAGCTGCTGGGCGCGCACACGGTCTTCCTGCGCCCGCTCCTGGGCGGCCTTCACCTGGGCGGGCGTTGGCGGCGGCGGCACGTCGATGGCCTCGCCGCCTTTAGCACACGGCATGGACTGGTAGGTCACCTTGCCGTCGGCCTTGCATTTGTACAGGCCCTGCGCGCCAGCCGGGGATGCGGCGGCCAACGCCAGGACTGCAGTCAACAGCGCTTTATTCATGTTGCGCTTACTCCCAATGGGTTTGGGTCAGGAATTTGAGCCGGTTGTTATCCGGATCGACGACGGACATGACGCGCAAGTCGGCGCCCAGGCCATTATTTGGCGCCTGCTCGACGTCAACGCCATACTCGAGGAAATCGTCATACAGCGCATCCACGTCCGGTACGTAGAAGTGTACCAGCCCGCCGGGCTGGCAATCGCCCGTGTGCTCGGTCAGGAACAGCTCCATGCCGTCGAACACCATCGCCGCAAAGGTCGGCAAACCCGGTTCGAACTGATGCGTCCACTCCTCGCGGAAGCCGAGCGATTCGTAGAACGGCTTGCTGGCTTTGTAGGAGGTGACCCGAAGGGCAGGGATCACTCGTTGCATCTCACCGCGCATGCCAGCCTCCGTTGTCCAGGTCATGCCGCCATATTAAGTGAATTCAGCCCGTCACGTAACACCGCCAAGTTGGGAAGAACTTCGTCACGTCTTTTGTTCTTAAGCAAATTGCTCCCCAGGCAGCCGGTTTAGGCTGAATGCTCCTACTCTTCCTGGAGCCCATCATGCCATATCGCTATGACAACGTTGACGAACTTGACAAGCACGAACTGGTTGGGAGCCACCAGTGTGTGGCACTAGTGCAGCTATTCGCAAAGGCGCCTGTCACGGCCAATTGGCGACAGGGCGACGCCGTGGTCGGCAACCGCATGTTACGGAAGGGGACGGCCATCGCCACGTTCGAAAACGGCCGCTATCCCAATAAGCCGCACGGTAATCACGCTGCACTTTACCTACGACAGGGCATTGGTGGAATCTACGTGATGGACCAGTGGCGCAGCAAAAAGGACAAGCAAATTACCGCCCGCTTCATTCCCTCCTTGGGGAAAGACAAGAACGGGAAGTACATTTCGCCAAGCGATAATGCCGATGCATTCTTTGTTATCAACTGAGACCATGGCCACCAATCGAATTGTTCTGGTATTACTTTCCGGCTGTGCGCTAACGTCAGCTGAAGCCAAACCCGTGGCAGCCCTGGCCTGCCCTGAATCGGTGTCCATTACTGTGCCCGCAGTGGAAGGATGGGAGCATCGCGTCGCTTCCGAGCTATACCTGAATTCAGCCACCCCCATTAGCGGACCACCGGGACAACGCGGAGATTTGGCTGAATTCACGACCCGCAAAGGGAAAGACGAATGGTCTTATACCTACAACCTTGACCGTCCTTTCCCCAACGGGAAATGGCTGGAATGCGGATACGGCACGCACAACGAGGTAACGCTGTCAAAACCCCTGCCCGCGCAAATCAGGACGTGCACCTTCACTTACCGCAAAGGAGCCAAGGCCGGCCAGCACGCGATCAGGATCGCGTGCGGCTGAGCCGAGTTTCAATGCTTGTGGGCGATCATGTTGGAGAGGACGCTGAAGGCGGCGCCCGTGTGTTCCTTTTCCAGCAGCAGGGTCAGCTCGGTGTGGGTCGAGATCAGGTTGATCAGGTTGACCTTGTCCCAGGCCAGCTTCTTCAGGATGGCGTGGTAGATGCCCGGCGTGCGCCAGGAATCGGCGGTCAGTTGCAGCGTGACGGCGTTCAGGTTTTCCAGCCGCGCCAGCAGGCGCTCGCCGGCAAACACCTGCTCCACCAGCCCGATGAACGGGCGGCTGCAGACCACCATCACTTCTTCGCTGCCGCGCGTGACGGTCAGGAACAGGCCGTGGCCGGTGCCTGCGCGCTCCAGCATCTGGCGATGGCAATCGTCGATGCGCTCGGAGCGGCGGAACGTGAATTCAACCAGGTCGGTGCGGGCTGTCAGTTGGCCCGACTGCTGGGCCAGCACCAGTTCCTGGGTCTCCTTGTCCGGCAAGCGTTCCGCCACGCGGCGCAATGCCATCACCACGGCCGCCTGGCCGACAGGTTTCCACAGGTCGTTCTGGAGCTGCGGCTGCAGCTGGCGCGCCAGTTCCGACAAATTGATCAGGCCACGACGCAGTCCCTCGCTCAGGAAGGGCGACTCCGTGACGATCCTTTCGACTTTGGTAGATATAGACAACATGAGTGATGCGCCCTCACTAAGTGGTACGTCAGACAAACGACGGGCTAGTGTAAAACGCAAAATTCAACCAGTGCAACTTCGACGTGACAATTTGATACATATTTGTGTTGCGTCAAACACAAAACTAGAAAAAACCCTCTATTTCGTTGCATCTTCCCTACAAAAACCGGCAATCGTGCGCCATCCCCAACAAAGCCGAGCTAGACACGCGCCCGTAAACATGTAATCAAATGTCTCAATTTGAACAAAGTTCGGGAATCTGACTTATTTCGCAAATTTTTTGACTGGCCCCAAAAAGAGGCATAACGTCCCGCTCTCCCAACCACACAGCTCACAAGGAGAGCCGATGAAACTTCGCAAAAGCCTGCTGGCCGCGGCCATTGCCGCCCTGCCTTTCGCCCCTGTATCCGCCGGCGTCCTGCCGGAAGGCCTGATGGCCGCACCGGCCCAGCCGCTGAGTGCCGACGCCAAGGCCAGCCTGGTGTCCCGCCTGGACGCGCGCCGCGCCGCCGCCGGCCTCGCCAGCGAACATGGCTACCAGATGCGCGACCAGCACCCGGGCGCCAACGGCCAGCGCATCGTGCGCGCCAACCATACCTTCCAGGGCTTGCGCGTGTTCGGCTCCGAGTCGGTGATCGTCACCGATGAGAACGGCGACATCGTCAGCGAATCCGCTTCCGACCGCCGCAACGGCCTGGACGCCTCGCGCGCCGCCAAGGCCGCCGGCAAGGGCGCTCCGGACACCACCCCGGCCTTCGACGCCGACGAGGCGATCCGCATCGCCGCCTCGCGCGTGAGTGCCAACGTGCACCGCTGGAAGCCGGAAGCGGAATTGCTGATCTGGCCAGTGGTCAAGACCGTGCGCACCAAGGAAGCCGCCAACAAGCCCGAAAGCAAGCTGAATGCGCTGGACCTGGAAGAGGTGGTCGACCATTACGAGCTGGCCTACCTGGTCAAGACCCGCATGTCCAAGGACAAGCGCCCGGTCTACAACGACACCGTGATCAACGCCCAGACCGGCGCCGTCATCAAGTCCTGGGATGCGCTGCAGACCGTGACCGGCACCGGCCATAGCCAGTACAACGGCGACGTGCCGATCCAGACTTCGCTGTCCGGCTCCACCTACAAGATGCTGGACTCGACCCGCGGCGTAGGCGGCACCTTCGGCGGCATGGCGATCACCAACGCCAACCATGCGCCGGAAACCAACCCGACCGCCGGCACCATCTACACCAACAGCACCAATGTGTGGGGCGACGGTACGCAGTACATCAGCGGCGGCAGCACCACCAACGCCAACGGCCAGACCGCCGCGGTGAACGCGCTGTGGGGCCTGATGAACACCTACGACACGCTGAA
>CBHWEO010000034.1:0-29265 GCA_966112955.1 uncultured Duganella sp.
CCGTCTACACCATCGTCGGCCTGCAGGAGCTGACGCTGGAAGCGCAAGTGCCCACCACCGATATCCCGCGCGTGAAGGTCGGCCAGGAAGCCACCTTCCACGTCGACGGCTTCGCCAAGCGCGAATTCAGCGGCAAGGTGGCGCGCATCAACCCGACCACGGAAACGGGCTCGCGCGCCATGCTGGTGTACATCTCGGTCAAGAACCCCGACGGCGCGCTGCGCGGCGGCATGTTCGCCAAGGGCAGCATCACCACCGAGAAAGGCCATGAAGCGCCCGTGGTGCCGCTGGCAGCCGTGCGCGAGGAGGCAGGCAAGCAGGTGGTGTACACGGTTGCCGATGGCGTCGTGCAGTCGCAGCCGGTCAGGCTGGGCCTGCGCAGCGAGGACGAAGGCGTGGCCGAAGTGGCCGAAGGGCTGGATGCCGGCGCCCTGGTCCTCATCGCCAAGCTGGAAGGCGTGAAGCCCGGCACCAAGGTCAAGCTGCCGCCCGGCCAGCCGCCCGTCGCGGCGCCTGCCGCCAAGCCGGCCATGCTGGCCGCCAAAGGCTAAGGGAGGCCGGCCATGTGGATCACCAAAATCTCGATCCGCCAGCCCGTCTTTGCCACCATGGTGATGGTGGCGCTGATGGTGCTCGGCATCTTCTCCTACCGGGGCCTGGGCGTGGAATCCATGCCGAACGTGCAGTTCCCCTTCGCGGCGATTGAAGTCAACTACCCCGGCGCCTCGCCGGAAGCGGTGGAGAACGACCTGACCCGCCCCATTGAGGACGTGCTGAATACCGTCAGCGGCGTGAAGAACATCCGCGCCAACTCGTGGGAAGGCAAGTCCGGCGTCTACCTGGAATTCGAGCTGTCCACCAATATGGACCGCGCCATGCAGGACGTGCGCGACAAGGTGGCGCTGATCCGCCCGCGCTTCCCGCGCGAAGCGAAGGAGCCCTTCATTGCGCGTGCCGAAGGCGAGAACGACCAGCCCATCGTCAACATTACGCTGACCTCGGACAAACGCAGCCTGCGCGAGCTGTCGACCATGACGGACCAGCTGATCGCCAAGCGCTTCCAGGGCGTGCCGGGCGTGGGCCAAGTGCGCGTGTCCGGCACCACCAAGCGCCAGATGCAGGTCATTCCCCGCCCTGCCGACATGCGCGCGCACGGCGTCGGCGTGGATGAAGTGGTGCGCGCCATCCAGTCCACCAACACCAACCTGCCGGCTGGCCGCATTTCCGCCGACGTGTCGGAATCGCTGGTGCGGGTCGAGGGCAAGCTGAAGGAAGCCCACGAATTCAACAAGATCATCGTGGCACGCCGCGCCAACGGCCCGGTGTACCTGGAGCAGGTGGCCGACGTGGTCGACGGGGAAGCGGAAGAACAGTCGATTGCCCGCGTCAACGGCAAGCGCGGCATCACGATGGAAGTCACCAAGGTGCAGGATGCCAACGTGGTGGAAGTGGGCACCGGCGTGGCCAAGGTGGCCGAGAACCTGCAAAAGACCCTGCCGCCGGACATCCAGCTGCGCATCCTGGACAACCAGGCCGACCGCGTGCAAGCCCAGTTGAACAATGTGAAGCGCACCATCATCGAAGGCGCCGTGCTGACGATGGTGATCGTGTTCTTCTTCCTGCATTCCTGGCGCTCGACCGTGATCACCGGCCTGACGCTGCCGATCGCCGTGCTGGCCTCGTTCATCGCGATGAAGGCCTTTGGCTTCACGCTGAACTTCCTGACCCTGATGGCGCTGTCGCTGTGCATTGGCCTGCTGATCGACGATGCCATCGTGGTGCGCGAAAACATCGTGCGCCACCTGGGCTTCGGCAAGCACCACCGCAAAGCGGCCGAAGACGGCACCAATGAAATCGGCGTGGCCGTGATGGCGACCACCTTTGCCATCGTCGCCGTGTTCGTGCCGGTGGCCTTCATGGACGGCATCATCGGCCGCTTCTTCCTGCAGTTCGGCGTGACGGTGACGGTGGCCGTGCTGGTGTCGCTGTTCGTCTCCTTCACGCTGGACCCGATGCTGTCGTCGGTCTGGCACGACCCGGTGAAGGACCGCTTCAAGTACCTGCCGTGGCTGGGCCGCATCATGGAGAAAGTCGAACACGGCGTGGAATACGTGCACAAGCTGTATGCCAGGGTGCTGGCGGTGGCGCTCACGTGGCGCAAGCTCACGCTGCTGACCGCCGTCGGCCTGTTCGCAGCCAGCCTGATGCTGGTGCCGATGATCGGCGGCGAAATGTTCCCGAAAACCGACCAGGGCTGGATCAACCTGCAGTTCAAGGTGCCGGTGGGTTCCAGCCTGGAATACAACGATGCCAAGGCCAAGCAGGTGGAAGCGGCGCTCAAGGAATTCCCGGAAATCGATTCGATGATGACCGAAGTCGGCACCTGGGAAGGGCGCCACGTCACCCGCATCAATCTGCGCCTGAAGGATGCCAGGAAAACCCACCGCCGCTCGCAGGAACAGCTGGAGCAGGCCATGCGCGCGCGCCTGGCGACGATTTCCGGCATCACGCAATCGTCCGGCTTCAAGCCCATCTTCATCGCCATCCTCGGCACCGACGAAGCCAAGCTGGAAGCGACCGCCAAGGAGCTGATGGCGAAGATGCGCAAGATCAAGGGCGTGGCCGACATGGAATACAGCCAGGAGGGCGCCAATCCCTCCGTCACGCTCAAGATCAACAACGAGCTGGCCAGCGACCTGGGATTGACGGTGCAGCAGATCGGCGCCGCCATGCGTCCCTTCGTGGGCGGCGACCAGGTCAGCTACTGGCTGGCCAGGGACGGCCAGAACTATGAAGTGAACGTGCAGTTGCCGAAGTCGGGACGCCAGCGCGTATCCGACCTGGCCGACCTGTCGCTCGCCTCGAGCCGGATGGACGCCAACGGCAACCCGATCATGGTGCCGCTGCGCCAGGTGGTGGACTTCGTGCCCTCCTTCAGCCCGCAGGTGCTGAAGCGCCAGGCCTTGCAGCGCCGCGTGGCGATCTACGCCGCCCACGAAGGCCGTCCAGGCGGCGACATCGATGCCGACGTGAAGAAGGCGATGGATTCGATGAAGCTGCCGGACGGCGTGCGCTTCGACGTGGCCGGCAATGCGCAGCAGATGGCCGAAACCATGAATGGCGCCATGATGGCGCTCGGCATTGCCGTGGTGTTCATCTACCTGGTGCTGGCCTCGCAGTTCGGCAGCTACCTGCAGCCGATCGCGATCATGGTGTCGCTGCCGATGTCGCTGATCGGCGTGCTGGTGGCCCTGCTGGTGACGGGCTCGACACTGAACGTGTTTTCCGTGATTGGCGTGATCATGCTGATGGGCCTGGTAACCAAGAACGCCATCCTGCTGGTGGACTTCACCAACCAGGGCCAGCGCGAAGGCAAGCCGCAATACGAAGCGATCATGGATGCGGGCCAGGTGCGGCTGCGGCCCATCCTGATGACCACGCTGGCCATGATCTTCGGCATGCTGCCGATGGCGATCGGCCTGGGCGAAGGCGGCGAAACGCAAGCGCCGATGGGGCGCGCCGTGATTGGCGGCGTGATCACATCCACCCTGCTGACCCTGGTGGTCGTGCCGGTGGCCTACACCTACCTCGACAGCTTCGGCAAACGCGCCAAGCGCTGGCTGCGCCGCGGCCACCACGACGAGGCAGCCGCCGGGAAGTCCACCGTGGCCGAAGCCGCGTAAGCAGTTTCGCCCGAACAGTCCTTGCGGTGGCGGGGACGTGACGGCGTCCCCACAACGGTAGAGCCCGTGTCAACCTTGGGGTCAGGCCCTTTGGTTGACACGGGCTCGGCTATTCTGGGGCGGTGGTGTCGGTTTCTTCGGTGTCGTAGCCGGCCTGGTCGGCTTCCTGCTCACCCGCTGGCCGGTTCTTGGCGGCAAGTTTCTTTTGCGCTTTTTCCTCTGCCTTGCGCTTCTTCTCCAGCTCGCGCTGACGCTTCTCGTACTGGAAATTCGTTTTTGCCATGTGCCGCCCTCCTGTGAATGGTGTAGAGCAATCGTGACTCCGGTGTGGGGCCGCTCCTTTGATCCAGATCAAACTCCGGATCCTGTGAGTGACTAGTTTATATGCTCCACATCAAAGGAGGATATATGCAAAACCAACGTCAACAGCAAGGACAATCGCTGGCGCCTGCCATCGAATACTTCAGCCAGGTGCAGCGCATCTACCTCGATACCTGGCGCCGCTGCGGCGATGCCGGCGTGCGCTGGACCCAGAATGCACTGGAAGAGTGCAACCGCATCGGCCAGGACATGCTGAACGCCCCGCTCAACCATTACCAGTCCCTTGGTGAAAGGCTGAGCGATTACCAGGATGACATGATGCGCGTGCTGTCCGATGCGCAACTGGGCCTGGCGCGTACCCTGAGCGATAGTACGCGTGCCACTGCCGACACGGCGCGCCAGATGGCTGAGCAGCAAGCCAGCCAGATCGAGCGCGCCGGCCAGGATCAGGCGGGCCAGATGCGTGAGGCTGCGGGCGAGATGCGCGAACATGGCACCGCCATGGCCGACCATGCGGCACATGGAGCGCAAGCGGGCCAGGCTGCCCAGCAGGCACAGCACGGCGCGGAAAAGCGCGAAGCCGGCGGCGAGAAGCGCGAAGCCGGCCAGCCGCGCGGCAAGGGCGGCCAGGAAAGCGCTTCCACCGTGCACCAGCGCGCCGGCGGTTGAAGCGGCGTGAGGCCACCCGCTCAACCGCGCGGGTGGTGCTGGGCATGCAATTGCTTGAGGCGCTCGCGCGCCACATGGGTGTAGATCTGTGTGGTGGAAATATCGGAGTGCCCCAGCAGCAGTTGCACGACCCGCAAGTCGGCCCCATGGTTCAGCAGGTGGGTGGCGAACGCATGGCGCAGCGTGTGCGGCGACAGCGGCGCGGTAATGCCGGCTTTCGCCGCGTGTTTTTTCACCACCACCCAGAACATTTGCCGCGTCATCGGCCCGCCGCGGCCGGTGACGAACAGGGCGTCGTCCTGCTGGCCGTCGAGGATCGCGCCGCGCGCTTCGCGCAGGTAGCGCTCGATCCACAGGCGCGCCTGTTCGCCGAACGGCACCAGGCGCGTCTTGGCGCCCTTGCCGGTGATGCGCAGCACGCCATCGTTCATGCTCAGTTCGAGCGTCTTCAGCGCCACCAGTTCCGACACCCGCAGGCCGCTGGCATACATCAGCTCCAGCATGGTGCGGTCGCGGATGCCGAGCGGCGTGCGCAGGTCGGGCGCCGCCAGCAGCGCCTCCACCTGCCCTTCGCTCAGGGTATGGACGAAACGCAGCGGCTGCTTGGCCGAGGCCATACGCAGGCAGGGGTCTTCCGCGATGTGGCGCTGGCGCAGCGCCAACTGGTAGAAGCGCTTCAGGGCCGACAGGCGGCGGTTGGCGGAGCTGGCCTTGGTGTCGCCATGGCGCGCCGCGAAATAGGCTTGCAGGTCGGCCGTGCCGGCCGCATACAGGCTGCCCACCGCGGGACGCGCCGTTTCCAGCCATTGCGCGAAGGCGGCCAGGTCGCGCCGGTAGGCATCCAGCGAATTCTTCGACAACCCATCCTCCAGCCACAGGGTGTCGCAGAACTCGTCGATCAGAGCAAGGTTGCCTGCTGCCATTGATACTCTTGATGGCCTTCATGCGCCAGCAGCCAGCGCTTCACGCCCAGGGTGAAGCCATTCTGGTCGTCGCTGCCGGCAAAGCCGCCCAGGCTGTTGGCGCCCATCACGCGGTGGCAGGGCACCAGCGGCGGGAAGGGATTGCTGCGGCAAGCCTGGCCCACGGCGCGCGCCACGGAATCCAGGTGCCTGGCCAGCTCGCCATAGGTGCGCACCTGGCCGCGCGGGATTTCGCGCAGCGACTGCCACACGCGGCGCTGGAATTCGCTGCCGCGCATTGCCAGCGGCAGGTCGAAGCGGTAGTCCGCATCGTCGCAATAGGCCAGCAGCTGCTGCACGGCTTGCTCCGCCACGGCATTGGCCGGCGCCAGTTCGGGGGTACTGGCGGGCAGGTAGAACATTTCCGTCACCACGCCGCCGGCCGTGCCGACACCCATGGCGCCGAACGGGAGGTGGACGATGGCGCTGAATTCCTTGCCAGCCTGTTGTATTTCGGTCACGTTTGCTCCATTAAAACTGTGGCATTCATGCTACACCAGTGCGCCAGGATAGGGCAAAAAAAAACGCACCCGCGGGTGCGTTTTCAATCTTTTTGTTCGCCGCCCCGGCCATTTAACCCCGCTTGTGGCGGCGGCCAACAGCATACTGTCAGGCAGCGTGTCTCCTCTATGATCCGCGGCCTTGCCGCTTGTTGTTCTTCTTCACTCCCCACTAAATCCTGTGCCCTTAACCATCATGGTGCAAGCTGCACCGTTCGGGGGCGTCGCCATAGTAACCGATCTTTTTCCAGATATCGTTATTTATTTTCAGCAACTTGACAGGGAGGATTTATTTTGCTGTCTCGCGGTTGATGGCCTGGATCAGCTCCTTGCCGATGCGGTCTTCCATCTGTTTCTGCACCGGCAGCAGGGCACTGCGCCACATGGCTTGCTCCTGGGCGCTCAAGTTGTAGATCTGGGTCTTGCCGGACTTGCGGATGGCTTCCAGCGCCGTATCGTTGTCGCGCTGGGCGATGGCCTTCTCGTAGGTGGTGGCTTCCCTCATCGCCGCCTCCAGCTTGTTGCGGATGTCTTCCGGCAGGCCGTCCCAGAACTTCCGGTTGACGATGACGGCGTAGCCCAGGTAACCGTGGTTGGAGATGGTCAGGTGCTTCTGCACCTCGTGCATCTTCTGCGTGTACATATTGGAGGGCGGGTTCTCGGTGCCGTCCACCACGCCGGTCTGCAGCGCCATATACGCTTCGGAGAAGGCCAGCGCCTGCGGGATGGCGCCCAGCGCGCGCATCTGCGCGTCCAGCACCTTGGAGGACTGGATGCGCATCTTGAGGCCGCGGAAGTCGGCCGGCACGCGCAACTGGCGGTTGGCCGACATCACCTTGAAACCGTTGTCCCAATACGCCAGGCCGGTGATGCCCTTGGTCTCGAGCTTCTTCAACAGGGCCTTGCCGATCGGGCCCTCGGTCACGTTGTACAGTGCCGTCTTGTTGGGGAAGATGTAGGGCAGGTCGAAGACTTCGAATTCCTTCACGCCCAGCGGGCCGAACTTGGCCAGCGAAGGCGCCAGCATCTGCACCGCGCCCAGTTGCAGGGCTTCCAGTTCTTCCTTGTCCTTGTACAGCTGGCTGTTCGGGTAGACCTGGACCTTGACGCGGCCGCCGGTGGCCTTTTCCGCCAGTTGCTTGAAGCGCTCCGCCGCCTGGCCCTTGGGTGTATCGGGTGCGACGACGTGGCTGAATTTGATGACGATCGGGGCTTGCGCGCTTGCCTGGGACGTGACGAGGACGGCCGCGGCGAAGGCGGCCAGCAAGGTCTTCAAACGCATGGTGTCTCCCGGCTGTATTCTTGGTGCATTATTATTCCCACCTTACATTGTGTTCACCGAAATAGTGGCACACAACTGTGGAAACCCACAATATAAGCGGCAACTGGATCCGGTACCCTCGGCGCATGTCAAAACGCATATTCCTGCCCTCCTCTGTGCGCTGGCTGCTGCCAGTGGTCCTGGTGCTGCTGTTCCTCGCCATCGTGTTCTGGCTGCCCTGGCAGGCGCGCCAGCTGGAGAGCAACGAGCGGCAGGAGCAGCTGATCGCCGATACGCTGTGGGTGGAGCAGTCGATCCGCTTCCAGCTCGGGCGCCACGAAGAAAGCCTGCGCGGCCTGGCCAATGAAATCGCCACCGGCCACCCCTCGGCCGACGACGTGCGGCAGCGCATGGAGCGCATGCTGAAGAACGGCGCGGAACTGAAAAGCGTGATCCAGGTCGACCCGCAGGGCCGCGTCGTGGTGGCCAGCGACGGCGCAGCGGCCGCCCAGCCGGGACGCAGCGCGCTGGGCCCTTCCTCGCTGGCCGCGATGGACCATGCGCGCCGCACCCGCACCCCGGTCTATGCGGAACCGGAGCCGGCGCCCGGCAACGGCACGCCCGGCCCGCTGATGATGGACTTGCACTTCCCGATCTACCGCGGCGACCAGTGGCTGGGCAGCCTGGTGGCGACATTCCAGCTCAGCGGCCTGCTCGACGAGATGGTGCCGTGGTGGTTCGCGCAGGATAACCAGATCAGCCTTCTCGACCGCGACGACAAGGTGCTGGCGCGCCGCAGCTCGGCCGGTCCGGGCCACGGCGTCTACACCCACAAGCGCGCGCTCGACCTGCCCGGCGCCAGCATCACCCTGATGACGGACAGCGTGAAGAGCGAGCCGAAGCTGCTGCCCAACCTGCTGGTCGGTTCCGTCATCGCGCTGTCGCTGGCCCTGTTATGGAGCCTGTTCGCGCTGTGGGGCCATATCTCGCGGCGCCTGGCCGCCGAGGGCGAGCTGCGCCAGCAGATGGCGTTCCGCACCGCGATGGAAAATTCGCTGGTGACGGGCTTGCGCGCGCGCGACCTCGAAGGCCGCATCACCTACGTCAATCCCGCCTTCTGCCAGATGGTGGGCTACACGGCGGAAGAACTGATCGGCCGCTCGCCGCCCATGCCCTACTGGGCGCCGGACGTGATGGAGGAATACCAGCACCGCCTGGCCGGCGTGCTGGCCGGTTCCATTACGCCCGAATTCGAAACCCTGTTCCAGCGCCCGGACGGCACCCGCATCCCAGTGCTGGTGTTCGAGGCGCCGCTGGTGGACAAGGAAGGCCGCCACACCGGCTTCATGGGCTCCATCCTCGACATCTCGGACCGCAAGCGCATGGAGGAGCTGAACCGCCAGCACCAGGAAAAGCTGCAGGCCAGCGCGCGCCTGGCCACCATGGGCGAAATCGCGTCCATGCTGGCGCATGAACTGAACCAGCCGCTGGCCGCCATTTCCAGCTACACCACCGGCGCGCTGAACGTGCTGGCGCGCGGCGGCGACCCGGCCACGCTGAAACCGGCCCTGGAACAGGCCGGTGCCCAGGCCCAGCGTGCCGGCCAGATCATCCGCAGCGTGCACGAATTCGTGAAGAAGCGGGAATCGGAGCGGCAGGACGTGGCGCTGCAATCCATGCTCGACAGCATCCTGGCCCTGATCGAGCTGCAGGCGCGCCAGCACCACGTTTCGCTGCAGCTCGACATTCCCGAATCGCTGCCGCTGGTGCGCGCCGACCGCATGCTGATCGAACAGGTGCTGCTGAACCTGACCCGCAACGGCATCGAAGCCATGGCCGAGGCGCAGCCGCTGAAGCGCGTGCTGCGCGTGGCGGCCCACCACGATCCGCTGGCCAACATAGTGGTGGTGCAGGTGATCGACAATGGCCACGGCATCCCGCAGGACGTGGCCGGGCGCCTGTTCTCGCCCTTCTTCTCCACCAAGGCGGAAGGCATGGGCATGGGACTCAACATCTGCCGCACCGCGATCGAATTCCATGGCGGTACACTGACGCACCGCGACAATCCGCAAGGCGGTACCATATTCACATTCACGCTGCCCTTGGCGGGCGCCTAATGACAGTATTGGACGGAGACCAGGATGTTACATATCGTTGACGATGAAGCCGTGGTGCGCGACGCGCTGTCGTGGCTCGCCACCTCGCGCGGCATCGCCTGCACCGCTTACGAGAGCGCGGCGGCTTTCCTCGCCTTCGCGCAAGGCGATGCATTCGACCCGGAAGGCGATTGCGTGCTGCTCGACGTGCGCATGCCGGAGATCAACGGCGTGGCCGTGTTCGACCAGCTGGCGGCGCGCGGCCTGACATCGCGCCTGCCGGTGATCTTCCTGACCGGCCACGGCGACGTGCCGATGGCGGTCGACACCCTCAAGCGCGGCGCCTTCGACTTCTTTGAAAAGCCCTTCAACGACAACCAGCTGATGGACCGCGTGCAGGAAGGATTGGCCGCCTCGCGCCAGGCCAGCGGCAAGGCGGCCGTGCAGGCGCGCCTGGCCACGCTGTCCAGCCGCGAACGCGAAGTGCTGGACCTGATTTTGGCCGGCAAGATGAACAAGGTGGTGGCGGACGAATTGGGCATTTCCATGCGCACCGTCGAGGTGCACCGCGCCCACATTTTCGACAAGATGCAGGTCAAGACCGCCGTCGAACTGGCCGGCCTGCTGAAATAAGGTTCAGCCGAGGTGCTGGGCCAGGGCCCAGGCCACGTGCTCGCGCACCAGTTCCGACGGGTGCCCGCTGCGCGCCCGCAGCGCCGCCACGATGGCGGCATCGCCCTTCGCGCCCATGCGCGCCGCATTGCCCAGGCCGACCGCCAGATTGCGCAGCCAGCGTTCATGGCCGATGCGGCGGATCGGGCTGCCCTCCATGCGGCGGTTGAATTCCTCTTCGCTCCAGGCGAACAGCTCGACCATGCCGGCGCTGCCCAGCGCATGGCGTTCGTCGAAATCGGGCAGCGTGGCGCGCTGGGCGAACTTGTTCCACGGACAGGCGGTCTGGCAATCGTCGCAGCCGTACACGCGGTTGCCCAGCAAGGGGCGCAAGTCTGCCGGAATGACGCCCTTCAGTTCGATGGTCAGGTAGGAAATGCAGCGCCGCGCATCGAGCTTGCCGGGGCCAAGGATGGCCTGGGTCGGGCAGGCGCCGATGCAGGCCGTGCACTGGCCGCAATGCGCGCCGGTCGGTTCGTCCACCGGCAGCGGCAGGTCGACCAGGATTTCGCCCATGAAGAACATGGAGCCCGCGCTGCGGTTGATCAGCAGGGTGTGCTTGCCGCGCCAGCCCAGGCCCGACTTTTCCGCCAGCGGCAATTCCATCACGGGCGCGGAATCGGTGAACACGCGGTAGCCGAACTCCCCCACCGCCGCGCGCACCTTGTCGGCCAGCTGCTGCAGGCGGGCGCGCAACACCTTGTGGTAATCGCGGCCGCGGGCATACACCGAGATCACGGCTTGGGTGGGATCGGACAGGCGCGCCGTTTCGCGCTCGCGCCAGTCGTCGCCGGCCGCGCCGGGCAGGTAATTCATGCGCGCCGTGATCACGCGTACCGTGCCGGGCACCAGTTCGGCCGGGCGCGCGCGCTTCATGCCGTGGCTTGCCATATAGTCCATTTCGCCGTGCATGCCGGCGTCCAGCCAGGCTTGCAGGCCCGCCTCGGCGGCCGACAGGTCGATATCGGCAATGCGCACTTCCGCGAAGCCGAGCTCCAGCCCCCATGCCTTGATACGGCTGGCTAATTCGTCTAAATTGGCTGGGGACAGGGACACGGCCTTACAATGCGGGGAAATCCAAACCATCATTTTATTCGATGCAGCACTTTAAATCCCACCTCCACGACGAAGCCGGCACCGCCGCACTGGGCGCGGCCCTGTCGCGCGCCCTGCTGCCCGGCATGGCGATCTACCTGCACGGCGACCTGGGCGCGGGCAAGACCGCGCTGACGCGCGCGCTGCTGCACGCGGCGGGCCACGTGGGGCCGGTGAAGAGCCCGACCTATACGCTGTCGGAACCGTATCGCGTGCAGGTCGATGGCAAGCCCGCCAACGTTGTGCATTTCGACCTGTACCGCATGGGCAGCCCGGAAGAATTCCTCGATGCCGGCTTCCGCGAAGAATTCAACCGCGAGAACGTGTGCATCGTGGAGTGGCCGGAGAAGGCGGACGGTGTGTTGCCGCCGCCCGACCTCCATGTTTACCTCTCTGTGGCAGGCGCGGGACGTGATGTAGAATTGCAGCCGTCTTCCGCTCTTGGTACGTCATGCCTGCAACGCCTCCAATTCGCCCCAAACCTGTAAGCCGCCGCACGGTGCTCAAGGCCGGCGGCACGCTGCTGCTGTCCGTGCTCGCGCCGATGACTGCGCATGCGGCGCAGATCCTGGCGGTGCGCGTTTGGCCGGCGGAGGATTACACCCGCGTCACGCTGGAAAACGACACCGACCTCAAGGTCAAGCACTTCCTGGTGCCCGATCCGGACCGGCTGGTGGTCGATATCGAAGGACTGGTGCTGAACGCCACGCTGAAAAGCCTGGTCGCCAAGATCGAGCCGAATGACCCGTACATCAAGGAAGTGCGCGTCGGCCAGAACCGGCCGAACGTGGTGCGGCTGGTGTTCGACCTGAAGGAAAAGGTCACGCCGCAAGTGTTCACGCTGGAACCGGTGGGCACCTACAAGCACCGGCTGATCTTCGACCTCTATCCCGTCAAGGCAGCCGACCCGATCGCCGCGCTGATCGAAAAAGGCGAGTGGTCGCGCGACGACAAGCCGGCAGGCAGCGGCGCCGCGCCGGCCCCCACCGCGCCAGCAAGCCCATCGAGCCAGCCCGCCCTGGCCGGTCCCGCACCGGCCCCTGGCCAATCCACGGCCGCGGGCCAGCAAGCGTCGCCCGGCCAGCCCGCTGAGGGCGGCCAGGTTACAGCATCCACCACACCGCCCGCGCCGAGCGGCCAGGCGGGCGCGGGACAGTCCCCCGCCCTCGCCGCCAAGCCAGGCGCCGGCGAGCCGGACCAGGCGCCCGCGCACCACAAGCCCGGCCAGAAATCCGCGCCGGACAAGATGGTCCGCATGCTCACCATCGCGCTCGACCCCGGCCACGGCGGCGAAGATCCCGGTGCCATGGGTGCGCGCGGCAGCCGCGAAAAAGACATCGTGCTGGCCATCGCCAAGCGCCTGAAAGACAAGATCGAAGACCACCCCAATATGCGCGTCATGCTGACGCGGGACGGCGACTATTTCGTCCCCCTCGGCAAGCGCGTGGAAAAGGCCAGGAAGGTCGACGCCGACCTGTTTGTCTCGATCCACGCCGACGCCTTCGTGAAGACCAGCGCGCGCGGCTCCAGCGTCTTCGTGCTGTCGGAGAAAGGCGCCAGCTCGAGCGCCGCGCGCTGGCTGGCCGACAAGGAAAACCAGGCCGACCTGATCGGCGGCGCCAACGCCAAGAACCACGACCCGCAACTGGCCAGCGTGCTGTTCGACCTGTCCACCACCGCCCAGATCAACGACAGCATGAAGGTCGGCAAGGCGGTGCTGGGCGAAATCGGCGGCATCAACAAGCTGCACAAAGGTTCGGTTGAGCAGGCCGGCTTCGCGGTGCTGAAGGCGCCCGACATTCCTTCGATCCTGATCGAGACCGCCTTCATCTCCAACCCGGAAGAGGAAGCGCGCCTGCTGGACGACGAATACCAGGACAAGATCGCGGACGCCATCGTCAAAGGCATCCGCCGCTATTTCGCCAAGAACCCGCCGCTCGCCAAGAACCGGCTCACTTAAGGAAAGCGTATGAACGACGTTCGCATCTCCACTCCCGAAGGCGCCGAAGCCGTCATCTCCCTGTTCGGCGCGCACCTGATGTCGTGGAAAACCGCGGACGGCAAGGAACGCCTGTTCCTCAGCCAGCGTTCGGCGCTCGACGGCAGCGCCGCCATCCGCGGCGGCGTGCCGGTGATCTTCCCGCAGTTCGCCACACGCGGCGACGGCATGCGGCACGGCTTCGCCCGCCTGTCCACCTGGCGCCTGGCCGAACAAGGCAACGACTGGGCCGAACTGGTGCTGGCGCAGACCGACCTGCCGCGCAACCACTTCCAGTCCTGGCCGCGCGCCTTCGAGCTGCGCCTGCGCTTTGCCCTGCGCGGCAACGCGCTGGACATGCGCTACACCGTGCGCAATACCGGCCCGCAGGACTTCAGCTGGGCCGGCGCCCTGCATACATATTTCGCGGTCCGGGAATTCGACCAGGCCACGCTGGAAGGCATGCCCTTCAGCGGCGCGCTGGACGACATCCGCCCGGCCACGCCGCAGCTGCGCCTGGACACGGGCGCCGGCGTGCTGCAGCTGGAACAGCAAGGCTTTTCGGAATGGGTGGTGTGGAACCCGGGCGCGGAAGGCGCCGCCGCCACCGTCGACATGGACGACAGCGACTACCGCCGCTTCGTCTGCATCGAGCCTGCCCGGGTGGACAAGCAGGTGCTGGCGGCCGGCGCCGAATGGACCGGCCTTCACACCATCAGTTTGATTCCTTGATCATGCGGCCGGAGCTGGCCTGGATCGGACGCGCATTGAAGGGATAGAGGCGGCTGAACAAGGCCATTTGCGCCGGCGACGCCTGTACCGGCTCCTTCATCACCAGCCACAGCACGCCTTCGGTGCACGGCGGCGTGGTCAGGGAGCCCATGAAGGTGTAGTAGTCGCGCCGCTGCGGCAGCATGTCGTTCGGGTCCAGCACCACGGACGGCGTGGCCGTATCGCCCTTTTCCAGCGGCAGGTTGTTCCACACGGTCTGGATGGTCGGCTGCGGCTTGCCGCGCTCCAGCAGCAGCGCCAGCACGGCCAGCTTGCCTTCCACGTCCTTGTGCACCAGGTGCACCACCATCTCGTAACCCTTGCCGTTGATGCGCTCTTCGGCCGGACGGTGGAAATGGAATTGCTGCAGCTCGTAGGTGCGCCCCGCCACGCTCAGGTAATTGCCCGGCCCGACCGCCACCTGCACGGTATGGCCGTTGTCGGTCACGCTGAAGCCGGACGGGCGGTAATCGAAGGCGATCTGCTCCAGGTCCACCTTCATGCCGTCGCGGATGTCGATCGGCGACTGGCGCGTGCCGGTCGAGCATTTCGCCCAGTCGGAGTTGATCCTGGACCAGTTGGCCGGGCCCGTTTCGCCTTCATACGACCAGTGGGTGCCGTACACGCGCGGCGGCGGCGCCTTGGCCGCCACTTCGGCGGCAACCGCCTTGGCGGCCTTCTGCTTGCGCGCCTTTTCGGCAGCAGCGATGCGGGCCGCCTGGTTGGCGCGCATTTCCGCCAGGCGCTGGGCGATCTTTTCGGACAGTTCCGCTTCCGCGCGCGCCTCTTCCTCGCGCTGCGCGGCGGCGCTCTTGCGCTGCGGCTGCGGCGGCACGTACTTCGGCTTGTCGGTCGGCTTGGCGTCCTTTTCCATGGCCGCCTTCTCGGCCGCAGCGGCAGCCGCCAGGTTCGGTCGAATATTCGGCACGCCCTTCGACGGCGTGATGGCAGGATCGGCGGCGCCGGCTGTCCCGATGACAAGACAACAGGCCGACAGGGCGATCAGGTTACGCATGTTAAATCCGGAGAGAACTGGTTTCTCCGGTTAACGGTTGCGCTGAGGGAAAACTTGAGAGCGGCTTAACGCTTCAGCATGCGGCGGCCCAGCTTCCAGGCGCCGCCCAGGGCCATCGGCACCAGGGCCACGCCCACGCCGAACAGCACGATGGCGCTCAGGTGGTCGCGCACGAACGGCGTATTGCCAAAGATATAGCCGGCCACGCACAGCGACACCACCCAGGCCACGGCCCCGGTGATATTGAAAAGCTGGAAACGCGCATGGGTCATGTCCGACACGCCCGCCACGAACGGCGCGAAAGTGCGCACCACCGGCACGAAGCGCGCCATGATGATGGTCTTGCCGCCGTGCTTTTCGAAGAATTCGTGGGTGCGGTTCAGCGCTTCCTTGTTGATCCAGCGGTAGTCGTGGGTGTAGACGCGCTGGCCAATGGCTTCGCCAATCCAGTAGTTGGTGGTGTTGCCCAAAATTGCGGCAGCCGACAGCAGGAACATCAGCAGCGGCAGGTTCATCTCGCCGGTGGCGCAGAACGCGCCCGCAATGAACAGCAGGGTATCGCCGGGGAAGAAGAACAGGACCACCAGGCCGGTCTCGCAAAAGACGATGGCAAACAGCAGTGCATAGACATACGTGCCGTATTGGGCGATCAGGGTACCCATCGCGCGGTCGACGTGGACCAGCATGTCCAGCAATTGAACGAAATCCATTATTTATCTTTATCCCAAAAGGTTGCGGCGGGAATCATACCAAACAGTCTATCTTACAGGCTAAAATTCCCCGGCAACTTAGAAGCTGCTTAGAAACCCCACAAAGGAGACATCAGTGAAGTCCTATTTGCGCGCCGCCCTGGCGCTGGCCCTGCCGCTGGCTGCGGCGGCTGCCCCCACGAAGGAACTGCCGCCCAAGCCGACCGTCAGCGACATCATCAAGGCCTCGTCCCCGGCCGACTGGCGCCCGCTGGACCCTGCCAACACCCTGTACATGGACCTGCCTTCCGGCCGCGTGATCATCGAGCTGGCGCCGGCTTTCGCGCCGAACCATGCGGCCAACATCCGCACCATGGCGAAGGAAGGCTACTGGGATGGCCTGTGGATCTACCGTACACAGGACAACTTCGTCGTGCAGTGGGGCGACCCGCGCGAAGACAAGCCGAAGGCGCTGGGCACCGCCAAGGCCAGGCTGGAGCAGGAATTCACTGTGCCGGTGAAGAACGATACGCAATTCACCCGCCTGCCGGACAAGGATGGCTATGCGGTGCAGGTGGGCCACTCGAACGGTTTCCCGTCCGCCCGCGACCCGAAGTCCGGGCAGACCTGGCTGGCGCATTGCTACGGCATGGTGGGCGTGGCGCGCGGCAATGAGTCCGACAGCGGCAATGGCGGCACCCTGTATGCGGTGATCGGCAATTCGCCGCGCCACCTGGACCGCAATATCACGGTGGTGGGGCGGGTGGTGAGCGGCATGCCGCTGCTGTCGATCCTGCCGCGCGGCCCGGCGCCGATGGGCATGTGGGAGAAGGAAGAGAACTGGGTGCCGATCAAGTCGGTCAAGCTGGCGTCGGAAGTGCCGGAAGCGGAGCGCGCGAAATTCGAAGTGATGCGCACCGAATCGGCCAGCTTCAAGGCCGTGGCCGAAGCCCAGCGCAACCGCGGCGGGCCGTGGACCAAGGTCGCCGCCGGGCATGTTGACCTGTGCAATGTGCCGATTCCGGTTCGTGAAGTAAAGTAACTCATTGGGGTCAGCACCCGACATGCGACACGCGCAGCGTGTTGCGTGTTGGGTCCTGACACCACTGGCTACCATTATAATGTGGCAATGAACGCGCCGACCCCACCTCGCCCGATCCGGGCCCTCCCCGACCAACTGATTTCCCAGATCGCCGCCGGCGAGGTGGTGGAACGTCCCTCCGCCGTGGTCAAGGAGCTGCTGGAGAACGCGCTGGACGCCGGTTCAACCCAGGTCACCGTGCGGCTGGAGGAAGGCGGCGTCAAACGCATTTGCATTACTGACAACGGCCGCGGCATCCCGCCCGACCAGATGCCGCTGGCACTGGCGCGCCACGCCACGTCGAAAATCGCGTCGCTGGACGACCTGGAAAACGTCGGCACCCTCGGTTTCCGCGGCGAGGCGCTGGCTTCGATCGCTTCCGTGGCAGCCGTCACGCTGACGTCCCGCACCGCCGACGGCGCCCACGCCTGGGAGCTGGAAGGCTCGCATGAAGGCACGGTGGTCCCCTCCTCCGGCGCGCCCGGCACCACGGTCGATGTGCGCGACCTGTACTTCAACACCCCGGCACGCCGCAAATTCCTGAAATCCGAGCAGACCGAATTCGGCCACTGCGCGGAAGTCGTGCGCCGCATCGCGCTGGCGCGCCCCGACGTGGCGTTCACCCTGAGCCACAACGGCAAGACCGTCGACCACTGGATGGTCAGCGACATGGCCAAGCGCAGCGCCCAGATCCTGGGCAGCGCGTTCGAGGAAGCCCGCCTGGCGCTGGACGAAGGTTCGGGCGTGCTGCGCATCCGCGGCTTCGCCGGCCTGCCGACCGCGTCGAAAGGGCGCGCCGACAGCCAGTACTTCTACGTCAACGGCCGCTTCGTGCGCGACAAGCTGCTGGTGCATGCGGTGCGCGCCGCGTACGAAGACGTGCTGCACGGAGACCGCTACCCGTCCTATGTGCTGGCGCTCGACCTCGACCCGGCGCTGGTCGACGTCAACGTGCACCCATCCAAGATCGAGGTGCGCTTCCGCGACAGCCGCGCGGTGCACCAGTTCGTGTTCCATGCCGTGCAGCGCGCGCTGGCCGCCACCTCGGCCACCTCGCACGGCAGCGTGCCGTCGCCGCTGCCGGCCGCCGACAACCTGCAGGCATCCGGGCCCGTGTGGCGCCCGCAGCAGCAGGCCAGCTTCGGCTCCATCCTGAATCCCGAATACCGGCCCACGTTCTCGCCATCGCCTTTCGGCGCAGCGGGAGTGGGCGGCGTAGTCGGCGTGGCCCAAAGCACGGAACGCTACGGCGCGCTGTGGGCGCCCGACGCCCGCGACCGCGCCGTCGACACCGGCAGCGCAAGTGCCGCGGACGGCGCCAATGGCTTCCGCGCCTCGTCCGATTACACCCTGCCGCAAGCGGCGCCGCTCGCCGCATCGCCCGCGCAGATGGCCGGCGAAGAATTCCCGCTCGGCTTCGCGCTGGCGCAACTGCACGGCATCTACATCCTGGCCCAGAACAGCAAGGGCCTGGTGCTGGTCGACATGCACGCGGCGCATGAACGCATCCTGTACGAGCAATTGAAGAACGCGCTGGATGCGCAGATCGACGGCACTGAAATGTCGGTGCAGCACCTGCTGATCCCGGTCACCTTCTACGCCGACGGCATTGAAGTCGGCACCGTGCAGGAGCACGGCGACACGCTGAAGACCCTGGGCTTCGACATCGCCGTGATGTCGCCCACCACGCTGGCCGTGCGCGCCGTGCCGGCCCTGCTGAAGAACGCCGACGCGCAAACCCTGGCGCGCGACGTGATCCGCGACGTACGCGAATTCGGCGGCTCGCGCGTGCTGATCGAGCGCCGCAACGAGCTGCTCGGCACCCTCGCCTGCCACACCGCCGTGCGCGCCAACCGCATCCTGGCCGTGCCGGAAATGAACGCCCTGCTGCGCCAGATGGAAGCCACCGAGCGCGCCGACCAGTGCAACCACGGCCGCCCGACCTGGGTACAGATCGACATCAGCGCGCTCGATAAACTCTTCCTGCGCGGCCAGTAATCCATGAGCAAGCCAGACAAGCGTCCGCTGGCGGTCGCCATCATGGGGCCGACCGCGTCCGGCAAGACCGCCGCCGCGCTGGCCATCGCCCGCGAGCTGCCGTGCGAAATCATCTCGGTCGATTCCGCCCTGGTCTACCGCGGCATGGACATCGGCACCGCCAAGCCGACGCGCGAGGAACTGGCCGCCGTACCGCACCACCTGATCGACATCATCGACCCGCTGGATTCCTATTCCGTGGCCCAGTTCCGCAGCGACACGCTGCGCCTGGTCGATGAGATCAGCGCGCGCGGCAAGGTGCCGTTGCTGGTGGGCGGCACCATGCTGTACTACAAGGGCCTGGCCGACGGCCTGGACGACCTGCCCGGCGCCGATGCCGCGCTGCGCGCGCAACTGGACGAGGAAGCAGCCCGCATCGGCTGGCCCGGCATGCATGCGCGGCTGGCGCAAGTCGACCCCGAAACGGCCGCCCGCCTGAAGCCCAACGACGCCCAGCGCATCCAGCGTGCGCTGGAAATCCACGCCCTGTCCGGCAAGCCGATGTCCGAGCTGCTGGCCCAGCGCGAAAAGGAAGAATTGCCGTTCGACCTGGTGTCGTACGCGCTCGAGCCCTCGGACCGCGCCTGGCTGCACGAACGCATCGCACGCCGCTTCGACATCATGCTCGACTCAGGCTTCCTCGACGAAGTGAAGGCCCTGCGTGCGCGCGGCG
Organism: uncultured Duganella sp.; assembly: GCA_966112955.1. Lineage (GTDB taxonomy): Bacteria > Pseudomonadota > Gammaproteobacteria > Burkholderiales > Burkholderiaceae_D > Rugamonas. The sequence goes on from CBHWEO010000034.1 coordinate 19,504, forward strand.
ACCTGCACCCTGGACTGCCGTCGATCCGCTGCGTGGGTTACCGCCAGGCCTGGGAATACCTGGATGGCGCGATCGACTACGCTGCCATGCGCGAGACCGGCATCATCGCCACCCGCCAGCTGTGCAAGCGCCAGCTCACCTGGCTGCGCGCCATGCCGGGACGGATCGTGGTCGATTGCTGCGCCCCGGATGCCGCCCAGCGGCTGCAGGAGCAGGTGCTTGCCAAAATAGCCACTGGCGCAATCAATCCTTGACAGGACGCCGGCCAGCGACGATAATGCTGGCCTTGCGGTGATATAGCTCAGTTGGTTAGAGCATAGCATTCATAATGCTAGGGTCGGTGGTTCAAGTCCACCTATCACCACCAAATTAAGCTATAATGTACGACCGCGGTGATATAGCTCAGTTGGTTAGAGCATAGCATTCATAATGCTAGGGTCGGTGGTTCAAGTCCACCTATCACCACCAGGATTTGAAAAGCCGTTGATTCGCAAGGATCAACGGCTTTTTGTTTTGATTACGCCGACCGGCGGCGCAAGCTGGCAAGGCAGCCTGCCAATCCGAGTGCCAACAGCGCCATGCTCGATGGCTCGGGAACGTCCTGGCTCTGCATCGGTTCCGCGTAGAGGAAATCGTCCATCACCACCACGTCGTCGTTCGGATTGCCAAGTACCCCGTTGGCCGTGATCGTGTTCAGCCCCGAGGTGATCCGCACCCGCGCGATCCTTTCCCCTGCGTCGGCAATGCCGCCCAGGAAACTCAAGCCCTGGTTCCCGGCGACCAGAACGTCGTGGGCATAAATCAGCACATTATTCTCGTCGAAGAACTGGATCCGGGACACGCCGGCTACTTCGACGTCGACAAATACCGCCCCGAATGCGCTCGTGGTGGCGGCGGTATTCGTTCCGGGATCAAAGAAGGTCACATCAGTGATATTGCTGTTGATCGCTGTGAACAGCCGCTGCGGGCTGAATGCCTGGAAGTCGCTGGGAAAGCCGAACAAGATGGGTGCCACGCCGCCGGCGTTGGCGCTCACCATGAACCCGGTGCCAGGCGTGTTGAACACGACGCCGCGCGGCGAATTGACGTTGAAAAAATTGCCCGGTAAGGCGTTCGGGTCGGCAAATGCATCGGGCACGCCGTCCCAATTGATCTCACGCCGCAGCCCACCGAAGGAGCCATTCGGTCCGGCGATGGTCCCGCCACCGATCGCGCTACGGAAGGCGTCGCGGGTCGGGGTGATCGCGGCGGCATTCCCCCCGGCCGACTCGAACGTCAGGAAGCCCGCCGAGGCGGAGTGAGAAGCCAGCAGCCCAGCCAGGCAAACGGTTGCAATAGGCAGTTTCATGAAGCCTCCACACATGAGCAGGAAATCCTCCTGCCCATGCGTGGGCAGCATCAAGCATGCCAGCAATTACAGCCTTCGGTAAGAAGATGAATCTATTGCGTTTTTCCCGGCGTCGCGATTTTTGGATGAGCTACCGCAGCAAGAATGTAAAATTCTTCGACATCAGGCTCCGGTGATCTGGGCGAAGCCTGCCCGCAGCTCGTCGGCGTCCTCGGGGCGCACCACCCGCGCCACTTCCTTGCCATCCTTCAGGAAGATCACGGTCGGCCACAGCTTGACGCGGAAGGAACGGCCCAGCGGTCGGCCGGGACCGTCCTCCACCTTGAAATGCGGGATGTTGTTGTACTCGCGGTAGGCTTCAGCGATGGCCGGCTGGGCGCCGCGGCAATAGCCGCACCAGTTGGTGCCGAATTCCAGCACCGCCGGCCCGGTGAGCGCATCCATGTCGGCCCGGCTGGGCTGCTCTGCTTTGTAGACAGTTTCCATCATGCGGCCCACCTTATCACGATCACCGAGGCTTATGCGCCCGGCTGGATCTTGCCGTCCACCACGCGCGGCACCTTGTGCGGATTGCCGTTGGCCAGCACCGCCGGCAGCGCCCACTCAGGCGCATCCTGGTAGCTTACCGGACGCAGGAAGCGGTCGATGGCGGTCGCGCCCACCGAAGTGCTGCGCGGATCGGAAGTCGCCGGGAACGGGCCGCCATGCACCATGGCGTGCGCCACTTCGACGCCGGTCGGGAAGCCGTTGAACAGGATGCGGCCGGCCTTGCGCTCCAGGGTCGGCAGCAGGCTGGCGGCGATCTCGCGGTCTTCGGCGGTGGCGTGCACGGTGGAGGTCAGCTGGCCTTCCACGTGCTCGGCAACGCGGCGCAGGTCGGCCGCATCGCGGCAGCGCACCAGTACCGAGCTGGGGCCGAAGTTCTCTTCTTCCAGCGCCGGCGTGGAGAGGAAGGTATCCACGTCCGTGCTGTACAGGTGCGGTTGCGCCGCGCAGGCGGTGCTGCCCGCACTGCCTTGCGCCAGCAGTTCCACCTTGTCCAGCGCGGACAGCTTGCCGACGCCGGCTTCATAGGACTTGTGGATGCCCGGGGTCAGCATGGTGGTCGACGGCTTGGCTTGCACGGCGGCGGCAGCAGCAGCGGCGAACTCGTTCAGCTCAGGGCCTTCCAGTGCCACCAGCAGGCCCGGGTTGGTGCAGAACTGGCCGGAACCCATGGTCAGGGAATCGGCGAAGCCTTGCGCGATGCGCGCGGCGCCAGCCTTCAGCGCGCCAGGCAGCAGGAAGACCGGGTTAATCGATGCCATTTCGGCGTAGACCGGGATCGGCTCCTTGCGCGCCTGGGCAATGCGCACCAGGGCCAGGCCGCCGCCGCGCGAACCGGTGAAGCCCACCGCCTTGATGGCAGGATGGGCCACCAGGTCGGCGCCGATCTGCACGTCGCCGATCACCATCGAGAACACGCCTTCATGCAGGCCGCTGTCGGCCACGGCTTTCTGGATCGCCTTGCCCACCAGCTCCGAGGTGCCGAGGTGCGCCGGGTGGGCTTTCACCACCACCGGGCAGCCGGCTGCCAGTGCGGAGGCGGTATCGCCGCCGGCCACCGAGAACGCCAGCGGGAAGTTGGATGCGCCGAACACGGCGACCGGGCCGATGCCGATCTTGCGCATGCGCAGGTCGGAACGCGGCGGCACGCGCTCGGGCAGCGGCGAATCCAGGGTGGCGTTCAGGAACAGGCCATCGCGCACCACATTGGCGAACAGGCGCAGCTGGTTGACGGTGCGGCCGCGCTCACCTTCCAGGCGTGCCTGCGGCAGGCCGGATTCCTGCATCGCGCGCTCGATCAGCTGCGGGCCGAGGTCGAGGATGTTCTGGGCGATCCGCTCCAGGAACTGGGCGCGCTGCTCCAGCGCGGTTTCGCGGTAGGAGTCGAACGCTTGCGCGGCCAGTTCGCAGGCACGCTGCAGGTCGGCCGGGGTGGCCATGCCGAAGGCTGGTTCGATCTCGATATTGCGGGCTGGGTCGGTGGCCTTCATCTGGCCTGCGCTGCCTTTGATGGCGGCTTGTCCGATCAACATTTCACCTGCGATGTGCATGCTTTTGCTCCTGTTGGGATTGGGGGTCGGCAGGGCCGAAAGTTTACTTGAATTTGCTGCAAGGATCTGTGCGCTTTTGCGCGGGAACCTTGCGGATTTCGTCATAGCTGCCTTGCGTGCCATCGGGCTCGATAAAGCCGATAGTGCGGACATTCAGCCGGGGTTCAATGGCATTCAGCCAACGCGGCACGCCGATGTCCTTGCGCACATGGCCGTTGCCTGCAATGAGCACCACGTCGCGCGGCTGCTGCTCGCGAATCAGCTTGGCCATCCAGATGTCGCGCGCGACCTGGGCGTTGACCATGCCCGGCAACATGATGTCCGGTGCCATATTGCAATGGCCTTCCTGGATGGCTTTCTCCTGGCCGCGGCGCAGGTCGGCCGGCAGCGGGTCCTTCAGCTTGTAGGCGGCGACCGTGGCGGCATCAAAGCTCGCGGCCAGGCCGTCGCGCGCCACTTTCGAGGCGCCGGCGCGCGACAGGTTGACGGCGACCAGCGGCAGCTTGTTGGACAGCGCCAGGTCGATCACCGGGTAGTACAACTGCCAGTCCCAGCCCTTCTTGTCCATCACCTTGATCACGCAGTAGGCGTCCAGGCAGCCCTTCTGCGCCTCGTCGAGCAAGCCCTGGGATTCGCGGTCGAACTGCTCCATCGCGATGACCGGCCGCCAGCCCGCTTCCACGCGCCGGCGCAAGTCCTCGAAGCGCAGCTTGTGGCCCTCCTTGTTGTCGTGCACCTCCCCCAGCAACAGCACTTGCGGGTTGGAGGCCGTGGCGGGGGCCGTGTATTCGACGGTTTTCCTGCCGCTGCAGCCGGTCAAAGCCAGGCCGGCCAGCAGCAGCGCGATGGTGGTGGACTTCATCGATGCATTGTCGGGCTATCTGCGAAAGCATCTAGTCTAACAGGGCGTGGATTGCTTTGCTGATCACTTCCACATGGGTCTCGAGGGCGAAGTGGCCGGTATCCAGCAATTGCACGATGGCGTTAGGGTTGTCGCGGCGATAAGCCTCGGCCCCTGGCGGCGTGAAGAAGGGATCGTTTTTACCCCAGATGGCCAGCGTCGGCACCTGCGCCGCGCGGAAGAACGCCTGGAATACCGGGTACAGCTCCAGGTTTTTGCGGTAGTCGTAGAACAGCGCCAGCTGGATCTCGATATTGCCGGGGCGCGCCATCAGGGCCGAATCCAGGGTGTAGGACTCGGGCGCCACCAGCGCCGGGTCGGCCACGCCGTGCACGTATTGCCATTTGGTCGCCTCGGGGGTCAGGAAGCCGCGCATGACGTTGGTGTTTTCCTCGTTCGGGTCGGCCCAGTGTTTGCGCATCGGCGTCCAGCCGTCGCTCAAGCCTTCCAGGTAGGCATTGCCGTTCTGGCTGATGAGGGCGGTGATGCGTTCCGGTTTGGCGGCGGCCAGGCGCAGGCCGACCGGTGCGCCGTAATCGAAGACGTACAGGGCAAAGCGGTCGAGCTGGATCGCCTGCAGGAAGGCTTCCATGGTGCGCGCCAGGTTGTCGAAGGTGTATTCGTAGTTGCGGGCGGCAGGGACTTCCGTGAAGCCGAAGCCCGGCAGGTCGGGCGCGATGACGCGGTATTTGGTGGCCAGCAGCGGGATCAGGTTGCGGAACATGTGGGAGCTGGTGGGAAACCCGTGCATCAGCAGGATGGCCGGGGCGTCCGGCGCGCCCGCTTCGCGGTAGAAGATGTTGATGCCGTCGGCTTCGATGGTACGGAACATGATTAACCCCTTAAAGTTAGTTTTGATGGTTACAAGAATAACGCAATCACGTAACTTGTCAAGCTTTATTTTGATGGTTACAATCCACCGCAGGAGGGCAAGACGATGACTGAGTTTTATGGCGACCACCTGGCGCTGGACATGATCAATACCGTGGTGCAGGGAGAGGAAACCTGGCATAGCGACGCCGACGTCATGGCGTGGCTGGCGGCGGCCGGACAGTTGGCGCCAGCCACGGTGGCCGCGGCCCCGGGGCGGCCCGGCGAGCTGCTGGCGGCCGCGCGCGGGCTGCGCGAGACCATCCGCACCGCAGTGGCCGCGCGCAAGGCCGGCCGCCCGCTCGACCTGACGGCGCTGAACACTGCGCTGGCGCATGCTCAGCGGCACCTGGTGCTGGTGGAGGAAAGTGGGGATGGACTGGCCCTGCAAGCCCGTTACGCCGCCGGCACGCCGCAGCAATTGCTGGCGCCCCTGGCCGAGGCGGCGGCGGACCTGCTGGCGACCGCCGATTTCACCCTGGTGCGCAAATGCGAAGACCACGCCTGCACGCTCTGGTTCCTGGACCGCACCAAATCGCACCGGCGCCGCTGGTGCAGCATGGCGCTGTGCGGCAACCGCAACAAGGTGGCCGCCTTCCGCCAGCGCCGGCAGGAAGCCTAGCGCAAGAGGAAGTCGACGAAGCTGCGCACCCGCAGCGACAGGTGGCGCGCATGCGGGTAGATCAGGTAGAACGGCCGTGAGCAGCCGCCGTGCTGCGGCAGCAGTTCCACCAGTTCGCCGCTGGCCAGCTGGCGTTCCACGGTAAAGCGGTACACCTGCGCGATGCCGCCCCCCGTGCAGGGCCAGCGTTTCCATGCCGAGGAAATCGTCGGCGCACACCACGGCATCGCTGCCCGCCATTTCGATCTCGACGCCATCGCGCATGAATTGCCACGGCACCAGGCGCCCCGTGCTGGGCAGCTCGAACTGGATGCAGTCATGCGCCGCCAGCTCTTCCAGCGAGGCGGGCTTGCCGCGCCGCTTCAGGTAAGCCGGCGACGCCACCAGTACCAGGGGCGAATCTTCCAGCTTGCGCGCAATCAGCGACGAGTCCTGCGGCGCCCGGCCGCGCACGGCCAGGTCGTAGCCCTCCTCGGCGAAGTCGATATTACGGTTGCTGATGTGGACTTCGACCTGCACCTCGGGATACTGCTGGCGGAACGCTGCCACCCGCTCCAGCAGGCGGTAATGCGCATAGGGGGTCGGCACGCTGATGCGCAGGCGGCCGGCCGGCGCGGCCTGCTGCCCCGTCACTTCGCGCTCCGCTTCCACCAGTTGCGTCAAGGCTTGCCGGCACTGCTCGAAATACACCTTGCCGCTGTCGGTCAGCCGGATCTGGCGCGTGGTGCGCACGAACAGGCGCACCCCGAGCCGCTCCTCCAGCCGCGAAACCGAGCGGCTGACCGCCGCCGGCGTCACGCCGGCCAGCGTGGCCGCCGCCGTGAAACTGCCCTGCTCCCCCGCCAGCACGAACAGCTCGATGCTGCCCAGTTGCATATCGTCGAAATGGCGCCGCATTCATTACCCCATGTATCAAGTCAATTGCGCTGAACCGTATTTATCGTACTCCACGTCATAAGTATAGTGGACTCACCGTAACCAACCACATGGAGTTTCACATGAGCAGAACTGCAATCGTCACCGGCGCCTCCAGCGGCCTGGGTTTCGCCATCGCCAAGGCTTACCTGGCGCGCGGCTATAACGTCGTGGGTAATGCCCGCACCCTGGACCGCCTGCAAACCGCCGCCGCCCAGCTGGGCAACCCGGCCAACTTCCTGCCGGTGGCCGGCGACATCGCCGACCCGGCCACCGCCAAGGCCCTGTTCGAACAGGCGGCCGCGCGCTTCGGCAAGGTGGACATCCTGGTCAACAACGCCGGCATCTTCATCGCCAAGCCGGCCGTCGACTACACGGAAGCCGATACCGACGCCATCGTGGCGACCAACCTGAAAGGCTTCCTGTTCCCGGCGCAGGAAGCGATCCGCCACATGGAAGCGCACGGCGGCGGCCACATCGTCAACATCACCGCGGCACTCGGCGTCACCCCAGTCAAGGCCACGGCCCTGCTGCCGGTGCTGATCAAGGGCGGCCTGAACATGGCTACCCGCGCCCTGGCGCTGGAAGTGGCCGGCAAGAACATCAAGGTCAACGCCGTGGCGCCCGGCATCATCAGCACGCCGCTGCACGGCAAGGATGCCGCCACCCAGGAATTCCTGAAAGGCCTGGTGCCGACGCGCAGGATGGGCAGCGCCGAGGACATCGCCGACGCGGTGCTGTACCTCACCGATTCCACCTTCATTTCCGGCCATGTGCTGACCGTCGACGACGGCGCGGCCGCCGGCAACTGGTAAGGAGCCTGCCATGCCCTACGTGAACATCAAGGTCACCCGCGAGCGCGGCGGCGTCACCCGGGAGCAGAAGAAGGAACTGATCGTGCGCACCACCCGCATGCTGCAGGAAGTGCTGGACAAGGATCCGGCCACCACCTTCGTCATCATCGACGAGGTGGAGACCGATAGCTGGGGCGTGGGATTCGAGTCGGTTACCGAGCGGCGCGCCCGCGGCTCATAGACCGCACACGCTGTGGATATTGGTGAAAGCAACACCGCCGGCAATGGCGCGGCCGATGCAACTGACTTTCTGCCAACCATTGTCGGCCACTGCGAAGCCGCCAATCACCAAGGCCAATACCACGGCGCCCAGGATCAGGGCGCCGCGTAGCGTGTCATTCATTTTCATTGTTGGACTGACAAAATTAGGGACACCCGATTCTAGACGCTGGACGCTGGCGGCGACAACTAATTATTTGCCAGCGCGTGCAATTTGCTGATGGTGCTCCAGTTGCGCGAGGTGACGGCGTCGCCCAGCACCTTGCCCATGGCGGCCGCCGCGCGGCTGGCCAGCACGCCGTCCGGGCACCAGATGTAGGCGGCGTGGCGGCCCAGCGCAAACGCTTCCGGCTGCCAGCTCTGGCGCGCCAGCGGTTCCAGCTTGTCGCGGTCCTCTTCCGGCTTGTTGAGGACGGCCACCAGCAGGCGCGAATGGTCGTCGGCCACCGCCTGTAAGCTATTCTCCCTGACAATTTCGGCCAGCTGGGCAGCCTCGATGACGGTGACCTTGGCCGGCACGCCCAGCTTCAGCACCAGGGCTTCTTCGATGCGCGCCGCGCACTCCGCCGCCTCGGCACTGTTGCATTCGAACACCACATTGCCGCTGTTGAGCAGGGTGCGCACATCGCTGTAGCCCATATCGCTGAGCACCTTGCGCAAATCGGCCATCGCCACCCGTTTGGCACGGCCGACATTAATGCCGCGCAGCAAGGCGACCAGGCGTTGCTTACTCATGACAATCCTCCCCGCATGGAATTCAGTATGCGGCAGATGGCGCGCCCACGGCGCTCAGCTCGCGGCAGGCGCGTGCAGCGGTGCGTCGGGATGGTTCTCGTCGCCGGGCGTCACGCGCGGGATGCGCAACACGAAGCTGGCGCCCTTGCCCGGCGTGCTGCTGACGGAAATGGTGCCGCCGAACTGCTTGACGATCAGGTTGAAGACGATGTTCAGGCCCAGGCCGGTGCCGCCCTGGCCGCGGCGGGTGGTGACGAAGGGGTCGAATACCTTGTCCAGCATATCGGGCGCGATGCCCTTGCCGTTGTCGACCACCTGCATCTCGATCAGGTCGCCATCGGGAATGACGTTGATGTCGATATTGCCCTCGCCGTCGGGCTCGAAGGCGTGCTCGACGCAGTTCAGCGTCAGGTTGGTGATCACCTGGGCCAGCGCGCCGGGATAGCTGTCGAGCACGATGTCGTCGGGGCAGTTGATGGCCACCACGATGCGCGTCTTCTTCAGCTTGGGCTGCAGGCTCGAGACCACCTCGCCGATGTACTCCTTCAGCTCGAAACGGCGGCGCGCTTCGCTGACCTGGTCCACCGCGATCTGCTTGAAGCTGTGGATCAGGTGCGCGGCGCGGTAGGCATTGTTCATGATCAGGCGCGCGCTTTCACCGGCCGTCTCGATGTATTTCTGGATTTCGGACTTCTTCACCTGGCCCGACTTCATGGCCTGGTCGACCGCCGTGGTGGCATCCATCAGCACCGAGGCGCTGGTCAGGGCAATGCCGACCGGCGTGTTGATCTCATGCGCTACGCCCGCCACCAGCGAGCCGAGGGACGCCAGGCGCTCGGCCTGCAGCAGCGATTCCTGGGTGCGCTGCAGGTCGTCCAGCGCCTGCGCGGTTTCCTGCGCCGAGCGGCGCGCCAGGTCTTCCGCTTCGCGGGTGCGCTTGATGATGGACTTCACCTTGCGCTGGATGGCGTTGAAGCCGCGGATCACGTCGCCCAGTTCGTCGCTGCGCTTTTCCGGTAATTCTTCCACCTCGTCGGAGCCGCGCGTGGCCAGCTCGAACAAGCCGTCGCGCAGCTTCTTCAGCGGGTCGAACACGATGCGCAGCGACAGTGCCAGCGCCACCACCAGGATCAGGTCCAGGGTCAGCACTTCCACCACCTTGCGCCGCACTTCGGCGGCCAGCGTGGCATCGATCTGGGCGC